>NZ_JBXAXY010000001.1:300000-394577 GCF_056782015.1 Dellaglioa sp. CoH-57-MRSF-17
ACTGTTTTTGCACCATGTTTTTTGAAAAAACTTTTGGCGATTTCCATCTTTTCAGGGGGGATTCTTTTTTTAAAGAAAGGTAATTTATTTAAATGTCGACCAATTTCAAAATTCACGGCATCTCCAGAGAGTGCGGCAAAAAAGAATATTGGGACTAATACCCGAATATCAATGGTATCTGTTGAGTAGGCGGCAATGGAACTAGTGAAAAAGAGTAGCGACTCACCAGGTAGAAAAGGAAAAACAACAAGACCTGTTTCGGCAAAGATAAGTACAAAAAGAATTAAGTAACTCCAGTTACCTAAAGTCTGGAAAAGAGGTCCTAAATAATTTTCGAAATGGGTGAAGAAAAACCAAGCTTGTTCGAACATTGTCAGGCCCTCCAATCGTTTTAGTCTTACTCATTATATTAAACTGAAATTAAAAAAAAGGCTATTATTTTAACTGATATTTAGCTTTTATTAAGATTTGTCTCACTATAAGAGGTCACCAGTGTTAAACAGGTTTCGATACTGGTATACTAGATATATTAAATTTTTGGAGGTCAATATGACTAGACACACTTTAATTGCAGGAATGACAACTTTAATTGGTCTAATTATTGGGATTGTGATAAGTAAAATTGCTGTCGCAACATTAATTGGATTAGCTGTTGGAATCGTAGTTGACCAATTCCTACCAAATAAGAAATAAGTTCAATTAGTTGCCTATTTGAGTTGATTATAAAAAAATGATACACTATTAGGCCTAATAAAATCATGTAAAGTGGGGTATTGAGAAATGGCTGATGAAATTAAAATCGAAGAACAAGCACATCTTGATGATGTTATTGTTAAAATAAAAGATGCTGAAGTTAAACGTCAAAATGAAATAAAGTACGCTGAAAGTGAAGCACGATCGATTAATGGCGAATTTACAAGTGATGTTCATATCAATACGACAACATACACTGGAATGATTGATACAGCAATGTCTGTTCGTCAGCAACAACAGTTATTAGCTGAACGTGAAACGAGTTGGAAAAACGCAACTTCTCGTTTAGACATTTTAAAGAAATTAGAAAAGAAACCTTATTTTGCACGTTTAAACATTCAAGAAGGAACTAATAAAAAAGAAACAATCTATATTGGCTTGGGCTCTTTTGCTGATCGACCTGAACACTTTATGGTTTATGATTGGCGTGCACCCATATCGAGTGTTTATTACGATGGCGGACTAGGTGATGTCACTTACCAAACTCCTGATGGTGATCAAACAGTAGATGTTTCATTGAAACGTCAATTCGTAATTGAAGATGGCCAAATTGAAACGATATTTGATACTGATGAAGCTGTTGGTGATCAGATGTTATTAGACGTCTTGAATGATTCTGCTGATACAAAGATGAAGAGTATCGTAACGACGATTCAGAAGGAACAAAATCAAATTATTCGAGATGTAAAAGCTGAATTATTATTTGTTCAAGGTGCAGCTGGTTCGGGTAAAACCTCAGCTGTATTACAACGTGTGGCTTACTTGCTGTACCGTTACCGCGGTAATTTAACAGCTAGTCAAGTTGTTTTATTCTCACCTAATCAATTATTTAATGATTATATTGATCAAGTGTTGCCAGAACTTGGTGAACAAAATATGGTTCAAATGACTTATTTCCAATATGCATCAAGACGTTTACCAAATATGCAAGTTGAAACGTTACAAGAACGCTTTGAAGAAGACAATGCGCCTGCTAAAAAACGTATTCAAGTTCTGAAAAATAGTTTGGCATTCTTTAATGCCTCAACTGCTTATTCAGAACATTTGGAACAAGCAGACATGAAGTTCAGAGATATTAAATTCAATAATGAAGTCTTTATTTCAAAAGATAAAATAAAAGGTATCTACTATAAATATAATGAAAATTATCATTTACGGACAAGATTAGAAGCAACACGTGAATCATTAGTTAAATTATTGAATCGTCGAATTGAAGCTGAGGCTAAGTTAGAATGGGTTGAAAAAGCAATTCAAGATATGTCTAAAGAACAATTGAATGATTTGTATGGAGACCAAGACCGCGAATTTGCAAGCGGTGATAAAGAAATGCGTTTCTTAACGCGTACTTTAGTTATGCGCCAATTTACAAGTGTGCACAGAGCAATTGTGCGCAATCGATTCTTAAATATCAGTTCACAATATGTGAACTTTTTACACAATGTGCCTAAGTATCTTAATTTGAGTGACTATAATGTTACTGTAGAAGAATGGCAAGCAGATGTGGCTGAAGTTGTGTCACGTTTAAAAAATCGTCAAATATCGATGCATGACGTTACGCCATACTTATACTTATTTGATCGTATGACGGGTAAGCATGGTGAAACAGATGTCCGTTACGTCTTTATTGATGAAATTCAAGACTACACGGCATTTCAATTAGCTTTCTTGAAGGAAGGGTTCCCAAGAGCTAAGTTTACACTGCTTGGTGATTTAAACCAGGCTATTTTCACAAAAGAAAATAGTAAGAGTTTACTATCAGAATTGGGACATTTATTCCCAGCTGATAAAACCAAAGTCGTGCAATTGACGAAATCATATCGTTCAACACAACAAATCACAGATTTCACAAAAGAAGTGTTGATAAATGGTGAATCAGTGACGTCATTTAACCGACAAGGTGACTTACCCACAATGACTGTGGATAATAATTCTGATAAATTAGTTCACGATTTAGAAAAACAAGTACAACAAAATGTGGATGATCATCTAACAACGGCAATCATCGCTAAATCATTAGCTGAATGTACAGAATTGTATGAACAATTACAAGCCGAGGGCGTGCCAGTTACATTGATTAAAACGGAAAATCAACGTTTGGCCGATGGAACGATTATTGTGCCAGCTTTCCTAGCTAAAGGTTTGGAATTTGATGCGGTTGTTATGTGGGGCGCTTCAAAGATTAACTATCATGAAGAAGACGAGCGTCAATTAGTTTATACGATTTGTTCAAGAGCAATGCATCGACTAACTGTTTATGCTGAAAAAGAATTATCACCATTATTTGACCATGTTTCAAAAAGTTTATATAGTTTAAAATAAGCTATGGAAGAAATGACCTATTGCGGAAACTGATAGGTCATTTTTATTAGAGGATTGTTAAAATGGATAAACAAATGAATTATTATAAAATTCCAAGGGATGAATGGCGTGGCTTTTATAAAACGAAACAGATTGATTTGTCACAACAAAAATTGAATGAAATTCAATCTGTTAATGATAAGATATCAGTTCAAGATGTGCAGGAAATTTACATGCCATTGGTTCATTTATTAAATATGACATTGTTGGGTAAGCAAGATTTGCAATCAAAAAAAGCAGATTTTCTAGGAATTAAAGATCAAAAATGGCCTTTTGTGATTGGAATTACGGGTAGTGTTGCAGTGGGTAAAAGTACAACGGCACGTTTGTTGCAATTATTACTCACAGCGTTATACCCAACAAAAAAGGTTCAAGCAATTACAACGGATGGCTTTTTATATCCTAATGAAACACTAATTCACCAGAATATCTTGGACCGTAAAGGTTTTCCAGAAAGTTATGACATGGAAAAACTAATTCTATTTTTAAACGACGTGAAAAGTGGTCTGAAAACTGAAGCACCAGTATATTCACATGATAGTTATGATATTGTACCTGGAATGGTACAAACAATTAATCAACCAGATATTTTGATTGTTGAAGGGATTAATGTTTTACAATTACCAAGTAACCAACAATTGTATGTTAGTGATTTCTTTGATTATTCAATTTATGTTGATGCTGATGCTGACTTAATTGAAAAATGGTATTTGGAACGTTTTGGTGTTCTTTTGAACACCTCTTTTCAGAAACCTGGAAATTACTATTATGATTATGCGATTGGTAACCACGATGAAGCATTTAAGTTGGCACGTAATGTCTGGAAAACCGTGAATTTAAAGAACTTACAAGAGTTCATTTTACCAACCAGAAATCGTGCTGATCTTATTTTAGAGAAGACAGATGAGCATCGAATTAATACCGTTTATTTACGCAAATATTAGAAAATAGAGATATTTTCACAGATTTTCATGAAAATTAAATCAAACGATTGACCAAGTGGGTTTCAATCAGTAGAATAGACGTAATAAGAAACTAAAAAATATGAAGAGGTGACTATTTTTGGCCAACGTTAGCATGCAAGATTTCGACAAAATTATCGTTCTTGATTTTGGTAGTCAATATAATCAATTAATTACTCGTCGTGTACGTGAATTCGGAATTTATTCTGAATTGTTATCACACAAGATTAGTGCAGCCGAAATAAAAGAGATTGCCCCTAAAGGTATCATTTTTTCTGGTGGCCCAAATAGTGTTTATGATGAAGATGCACTCAGAGTAGATCCTGAAATCTTTGAATTAGGTATTCCTATCTTAGGTATCTGTTACGGTATGCAACTAATGGCATATACAATGCCAGGTGGTAAAGTTGAAAGTGCAGATAACAAAGAATATGGTAAGGCTGAAATTGAGGTTACTAATCCAGAAGGAACTTTATTCAAAGGATTACCAGCTGAACAAACAGTTTGGATGAGTCATGGTGACTTAGTAACAGAAGTTCCTGATGGTTTTACATCAGTTGCAACTTCTGTTAACTGTCCTATTTCTGCAATGCAAAATCTTGATAAGAAATTCTATGGCCTTCAATTCCATACTGAAGTTCGCAACACTGAATTTGGGGATGACATTTTACGTCGTTTCGCATTTGATGTTTGTGAAGCTGAAAGTAACTGGTCAATGGCTGATTTTATTGATTTACAAATTGCTAAAATCCGCGAAACTGTTGGTGATAAAAAAGTCCTTCTTGGTTTATCAGGTGGGGTTGATTCTTCAGTTGTTGGTGTTTTATTGCACAAAGCAATTGGTAACCAACTAACAAGTATTTTCGTTGATCATGGTTTACTTCGTAAAAATGAAGCTGATCAAGTTATGGAAATGCTTGGCGGTAAATTTGGCTTGAATATCATTAAAGTTGATGCTCAAGAACGTTTCTTAGGTAAATTAGAAGGAATTTCTGATCCTGAAACGAAACGTAAAACAATTGGTAATGAATTCATCCGTGTCTTTGATGATGAAGCTACTAAGTTAAAAGGAATTGACTTCTTGGCTCAAGGAACACTTTACACTGATGTGATTGAATCTGGGACAGATACTGCCCAAACAATTAAATCTCATCATAATGTTGGTGGCCTTCCTGATGATATGCAATTTAGCTTAATCGAACCATTGCGAACATTATTCAAAGATGAAGTTCGTGAACTTGGCGAAAAAATGGGTATGAGTGAAGAATTAGTATGGCGTCAACCATTCCCAGGCCCTGGTCTTGGAATTCGTGTTCTTGGTGAAATTACTGAAGAAAAATTAACAATCGTTAGAGATAGTGATTTAATTTTACGTGAAGAAATTAAAAATGCTGGTCTTGATCGTGAAATCTGGCAATACTTTACTGTCTTACCGGGCATTAGAAGTGTTGGTGTGATGGGCGATGGACGTACTTATGACTACACAGTTGGTATCCGTGGTGTTACTTCAATTGATGGTATGACTGCTGATTTTGCTAGAATCCCTTGGGATGTCTTACAAAAAATCTCAGTCCGTATTGTAAACGAAGTCGCACATGTTAACCGCATCGTGTATGATATTACGAGCAAGCCGCCTTCAACAATCGAATGGGAATAGCGATGTAGGCCAATTTGAGCTAGAAAGAGTGATACAGAGGCATTTTGGATTTGCTCAAGGCAGCTCAAACTCCGCCAACTCCGCCAAAAAAATATGGTGCTCCGCCGAAACTCCGCCTAATTATGGTGGACAATCAATCGAAAACTCATTTAAGACTGCTAGAACTTACTTGGTTCTGGTGGCCTTTTTTAGTCTGGCGGAAAAATGAACTTGCGAGAATACACAGTAGAGTGCTTGGTATTTATGGGCTTAGGATATATAATTAAATAAGTTATTAATACTGTGGGGGGAAAGGCATTGGAGTCAGAAAATTTTGAATTACTGGAAAACACAGATATTACAACTTTCTTGATTGACCGACCGTGGATAACTTACCGAACAAATGCAGATCTTGACGCTCTGGGATCCAGATTTGGTTCTCCAAATCCAGAAGGTTCAAACAGATTACGCCGAATGAGTTCGATAATCAGTGCAACTCATGCAAATGATCGAACGGCTTCTTTATTATCGTTTCTATTTTCACCAGCACAGTTGCGACCGGTGATTAATGAGTATCTTTCTGGAAGTCAGTTTTCGCAACTGAAGGAAATTGATAACTTTATTCTGGAAGGCCTTACTGGTGATGAATCTAAGGACATCCTGATTGTAGCAGACGCAATTAAGCAGCGCGTAATCAGAGAGATAAACGCCATTCTTCTCTACAGCAACTTAAAACTCGTATCTAGTGGTAATTCGTGGGAAATTATCGCAGCAGATGAGAATGTAAAAGTCCTCGTGCCGATCAAGAGGATCAATTCAGGATACATTTCAGAGTTGTTGGCGCAGGGACAAGATGACTTGCAGGATAATGATTTTGACAGCGTAGTTACAAAGGCTAGAACACTTATCGAAGAGGTGTTTCTTCAAATATTGTCCGATAACGACGTAAAGTGTAAGCGTAATGGCGATATTGGTCAATATCGTAATTTGGTGGTTAAAACATTGGGAATGAGACCTTCTCGGGAGTGGAATCCACGTATTACGAAAATGATTAGTCACTTAAATGGAATCACCGATTTAATCGCAGAAATGCGCAATAAAGATGGCGATGCACATGCTAGCAATGAACGAGTAAAAATTCAGGCAGCAGAGGCGGAACTACTACTCAATACGTCTGTTAGTCTGGCTACCTACTATCTCAGAGTCAATGACAGACATGTACAGAGATAAAATAATAAATTGGAGTAATGAACGTGAAAAAGCAAACAAACAGTAACCTTCATGTATCACGTGCTGGAAAAACAGATGAGTTTTATACTAATATTTCAATGATTGAAAACGAGCTACGCCATTATCGTGAGTATTTCAAGGATAAGGTTGTGTTTTGTAATTGTGATGATCCAGCCATCAGTAATTTCTGGAAATACTTTCAGATTAACTTTTACATGTTAGGCCTAAAAAAACTAATATCTACGCACTATGAATCCGACAAACCCAGTTATAAATTGGAAATAATTAGACAAGATGACAAGATTGGACAACTTGCATTTTTACCGGATTACGTTGAAACACCACTAACTGGAGATGGCGATTTTCGAAGTCCGGAAGCAATTCAGTTACTTAAAGAAGCCGATATTGTCGTAACCAATCCCCCTTTCAGTCTATTTACTGATTACATCGCACAGTTAAGAGCTTTTCACAAAACATTCCTAGTGATTGGTAATCTCAACGCAATTACCTATAAAGAGGTACTGCCTTTAATTATGGCCAACGAAATTTGGCTAGGGTACAATTCTGGACACTTTTGGTTTAAGGTACCTGAAAGCTATGAGGCGAAGAAAACGGATTTCAAGATTGATGAAAATGGACAAAAATGGCGGAGAATGGGAAACATTTGCTGGTATACCAACTTAGATACGACACAACGTCACGAAAAGCTGACAATCTTCAAGAACTATTCTCCAGAGATATATCCAAAATATGATAACTATGATGCCATTGAGGTATCCCGTGTTGCGGATATTCCTTGTGACTACTTTGGTGTCATTGGTGTGCCAATTACTTACATGACGCGGTACAATCCAGATCAGTTTGAAATTGTTGATGTAAAAAGTTCAGGGCTTTTGTTGACTAAAAAAGATGGCACCGTTAAATCAATGTACAAGAGAGTGTTAATTCGCAACAAGGGAGGCCAAACGCATGCAAATTGAGAAAAAGGATATTCCAGTAAGCCAAATCGTAAACGGATATGTAGATTCCGATGAAGATGGTGTATATGGATATGACGGAAAATTAAATATTCGTCCGGCCTTTCAGCGTGAATTCGTCTACAAACCTAAGCAACGTGATGAAGTTATTAATACCGTCCGCAAGGGGTTCCCACTGAATGTTATGTATTGGGTTGTTGCAGAAGATGGACACTATGAAATTTTAGATGGACAGCAGCGAACAATCTCAATATGTCAATTTGTACAGGGTGATTACTCCATCAATTTCCAGTACTTTCACACGCTCACACAGGAAGAACAGCAGCAAATATTGGACTATCCTCTGACGGTTTATATTTGTACTGGTACAGATCGAGAAAAATTGGATTGGTTCAAAGTGATCAATACTGTTGGGGAACAGCTTACTGCACAAGAACTTAGAAATGCAATCTATACGGGGCCATGGTTGACAGATGCCAAGAAGTACTTTTCGAAATCACAGTGTCCCGCATATCAGATTGGCGGCGACTATTTAAATGGTTCTGCTATTCGACAAGACTTTTTGGAAACCACACTCAAGTGGATCTCGTCGAAACAGGATATTGAGCTTGAGGAGTACATGGCGCAGCACCAGCACGATGAAACGGCAATCGAACTGTGGCTATACTTTCAAAACGTAATTAATTGGACAACCTCTATTTTTCCTAACTATCGTAAGCTGATGAAGGGGATTGAATGGGGGTTTCTATACGATACTTATCATGAGAATACGTATAATCCGGCTACGCTCGAAGCTAGAGTTAGCGAGCTGATAGAGGACGAGGATGTTACCAAGCAGAAGGGGATATTTGAGTACGTGCTTGGCGGGCCAGAGCGCGTATTATCAATTCGGGCATTTAAGCCTAAGGACAAGCGAGCAGCATACGCAAAACAGAATGGAATCTGTCCGGTATGCGGCAAGCATTTTGAGTACGACGAGATGGAGGGCGATCATATTACTCCTTGGTCTCAAGGTGGGCATACAGTACTCTCCAATTTGCAAATGCTGTGCAAAGACGACAATCGAAAAAAATCCGGAGTATAATGCCAAGGAGCTAATATGGTACGAATAGATATGAGCACTGTAGCCGCGAGGGAAAAAGCATTCGGCGAATATGGAGATACGGTCTGGTTTATCTACAGGGTGTTTTCAGAAAGACTCAAGCGGCGTATGAAGGAGCAGGGCGTATCCAAATATCAAACTGCTGGGTTCAAGAATGCAAAAGAGTATAATGAGGCTCCAAGTTACCAACACGAAGTAAGTTATTCGATGGTTGACTCCATAACCGCACCTATTCCCCGATTGGATACGCGTCAGAATCCTTATCTAGTGCCTTCTTCCAAGTACTATCTACGATTTGTAGATACCTTGAATTTTAAGGATGTGTATGAGTGCATTTGGGGGTCTAATTATGAAATTAGAAACTATCTGCCTAATGTATTTGAGTCAGTGTGTAATGAAGCGCAATTCCAAAATAACCGACTAGGTAGCCTTATTAATGATATAAAGCAGACACAGCCTCTTAGGATTCCGAACAATACGATTCAACAAATATATGAAGGAATAAAAAGCGACTTGCTGAATGAGTGGGACAAATTCACAAGAGTTCGGAATCAAGAAACGAAAATAGCGACAGTAATTGACTTCGAAAGTAGTGCTGATAACGAAAGCATTGCCGCAGGAATCCCACTAATAGATAAGATTGATTCTGGCGGTGTCTCGAGAGAAGGGTTAGGTGAGGTTCTCGAACTTAAGCAACTTGGTGAACCATTAAAAAGATTTGTTGATTATCGGGTAACACCGCTGATAATGAATCGGTTTCTCCAACAAATATCAAAATAGTCACTTAGGGCGAAGTTTTAAAAACTTCGCCTTTTTTGATACACATCTTTTCCGATACGTCAATACCCGGTTTTTCGGGTGTCAAGACATTGGCGAAGCCTGATATATATATTGGGCGTAATTGAAGATAAGATGTAGTCAATCAAAGGCCTTTGATAAAAGTTAGTCTATTAAAACTGTGTTGGATGTTTATCCAGAAAAGGAGAAATGCATGAAACTAGCCAAGGTCAAACTTTCAGAAGTTGAAATTAGCAACGTTGAGAAGCCAAAAGCAGCTCGCGTGGTATCGGTATCAAAAAGTCCGCGCTACGCAGATAACGGTGATCCAATCAACGGATCGGTCGCAAAGGTAGTATGCCACATAGTAGATGCTGAACTTGCCAAAACATTGGAGAAATCTGGCGACGGGGTAGAGGACTTAAAGACGTATGCACTGGAACTTGTTGGGGATGAGAAGGATCTGCTGGAAATTTCTGAGGCAGAACTTTTGGGCACAGAGATTGAATTGAAAGACGCCAAGGTAATGCTTAAGTGGAGCGCGGGGCGTACTAGTGGCTGGCGTGACGTGAAGCTTGTTATGAATATTAGCGATGGGAAGTAGGCGTAGGTATGAGTGAAAAAAAGAAGCTATCTGTTTGGGCGTACTTGAATGAAGCTCAATATTGTCTCACGAACCGTGACGCATTCGATGTTAAAAGAATTGAGTCTTTGATTGCAGCTGCGTACAGAATTTTTACCGGCCAGCAAGTAGGAGACTTTGAAGAGGAGTTCTTGAATGATAAAAAACGCAAGGGAAACAATTAGCAGATTTTTGCCAGTCTCTACGCATACTGCGAAGCTGAGCATCTATGAATCCATTGATGAGGTTGATCAACGCAAGCAGGTACGGTCAAGATTATTGTTTAAGGTCTGGGCATGTGTTACAGTGCTAATCATTCTCTGGAGCTGCGCTAAGTGGACGTGGGCTAAAATAATTGGCCAAAAATCGGAATTAGATCTATGGCCAATTATCCTGATGCTTGGACTACTTGGAGTAGTTGTGTCTCTTGCTGGGGCTTGGAGATATCTCCACAGTAGATATTCGCCAGTTGAACGTTGGAAGATGGAACGTTTGCTTTGGCAATTTTCGGAAAACGTTAATTTGATTAAGCAAGGCGTGACTGGCCATGTCGCATACGTAAGATGGGGATATGTGGTCTCGAATGATGAAGTTAAGATCACGCTACTAACGGGTGGCCGTGTCAGCTCGGATTTCGAAGCGGATATTGGACGCCGCCTGGTTGCATTCCTCACCAAGGAGACGACAGCTTACTGGGAAATTCGTGATAAGAAGTCTGGAAACGGCATTATCGAAATTAACCTAACTCACAATAAGGATGAGCGAATTACAATCAACCGTTTGGACGCGTTGCAGACAAGCGAAAAGATCAATATTCAATTGACTGGCAGAATGTCGCTAACATCTAAACAGCCGATGGGGTTGATAGTCGGTCCAACAGGAACGGGGAAAACTAGTTTGCTAAAGGGCCTGATTATATCCTTCTTGGTAAATAATCCCGATAATGTCGTGTATACGATCGATGGTAAGGCAGCGTTCTTGGGTCAGTCGATGAAGCGTATTGGTAAGGTTGCCATGAATACGGAAGAGGCAATTCAGCTCGTTGACGAATTGTGCAAAATCATGGATCAGCGATACAAGGAGCTAAATGCAGATCCCGATGATGAGCGGGATATTACGCATTGCGAAAAATTTCATCAGGGTACGATTCTCCTTGTTGTCGATGAGCTACTGTCGCTGGTTGCAAACATGAAGGCTGAGGATCAGCAGAGGAAAACAGCCGACAAACTATATCCCCAATTCAACGCCAAACTGTTGTCCTTGATTACAAAGGGACGGCAGAGTTCTATCTCGGTTATTGTAGCGGGGCAAATGATGCCTGCGTCTGCGCTCCCAACAGAGGCCAGGAGTTCGCTAGGGATGCGGATCAGCTTAGGTAGAACGTCGCCTCAGCAAGCTCAGGAGGTGTTTGGAGAGAGTCACCATGATTTACCGTTAATTGATGCAAAAGAATTTGGTGGTGTCATTTGGCTGGATGGTTTGAATTGGGATGGGCCAAAAGCATTTTTACCGCCAAAATATGATGAAGATAAACTGCCGTTTAAAGCAACACTTACAATGCTTGCTGGTAGGCGTGGCGGTGGCGGAACGCCACAAGCTGCGACTGCCAGCGAGGACTTGCCTGTTACTTGACATACAGGCAAGATAAGCTGAAAAAATGAGCAAGAATAGCGGTGAGTATGAGTACAACGCCAAAGTTATTACATTTGAAGATCATATCGAAATTGTGAAATATGGCGTGCCAAGGGTTCACAAATCTCCAAAATTATTGAAAAATCCAGAGTCGAATATGCCTATAAATGTGTCATATAGTGATGAAACCCAACTCGTGCAGCAGGCATTTAGGATTAAGAGAAAGGTGAAATACTATCTAGAGGCAAATTCGTTCAATTTGTTTTGGACGCTTACGTTTGATGACTCGAAGGTGAATGCAAAGAACTATGAGTATGCACGAAGGCGGCTGCGTGCTTGGTTGAAGTATCAGCGCGAAAAGTTCGGTAGGTTTGACTACCTATTTATTCCTGAACTTCATCCTTCATCGGGTAGAATTCATTTTCATGGCGTTACTGGCGGACTTGCCCCACCTTTAACGCCTGCACGTTACCCCAAGAGTCAGCGGCTAATTAAGAAAAAGGGATTGCAGATATACAATGCAGATAGCTGGGAAAAGGGTTTTAGTACGGTAAGCCATATTGCCGACAAGCGTAAGGCAGCTAACTATATTACCAAATATATAACTAAAGAACTTCTACAAATACCGCACGCATATCATCAACCACGGTACTTTGTGAGCCATGGACTAAAGCAGCCGACTGTGGATTACTGGGATCTAGATGAAAGTTATTTCGCAATTTTTAGACCGAATTTTGTTGTTGGGCACTTGGACAGCCCAGATAGTGCGCTGGAAACAGATGTAGCAATTTACCAGATTGATATTACGAGCGATGGCAAGTTAGCGCAGGACAACGATATAAAGACCGTCTGGAAACTAAAAAATACGGTCGATTTTGGGAATGGAGGAGGCCCTTGAATGGAAAACAACACGGTTACGAAGAAAGACCTGATATCGCTTGGTTATCGTGAGAATACTGCTGCTGAATTAATTAGACAAGCAAAGCGGAGCATGGTACAACAAGGATATGAGTTTTATACCAATCGGCGCCTAGGTCGGGTACCGGTTGCAGCGGTTGAGGCAATTATTGGAGCATCCATTCGAAAGGATGCAGACGATGCCAAAGACTAAGTTCGCTGGTGTATACAGTGGCCAAAATGGCCGCTACTACTATGATATACAGTTGGGGGTGGATGAAAGTACCGGAAAAAGAATCCGGAAAAAGAGTCAAAAAGACGCGGATGGCCAGTTGTTCAAGTCAGCGACTGCTGCGCACAGGGAAGTTGTACGACTGAAAGCAGAATTTGATCGCGAGAGCGGCCATACCGTCTATGCGTTAACCTATGGCGTGTACATGCGAAAATCGTATATTCCTGCATACCAAGCTAGCGTACAAAAAGAAACGTTTGAAACGCGTAAGACTTCATTAAACGTCTTCGTACAAAAATTTGGAGATATAGAATTACGAAAGCTAGATGTTAGGCAGGTTCAGGGCTTTAGGAACTGGCTGCTTACAGATGCTGGTTACTCACAGAGCTATGCAAGTTTGGTCTTTGGTATGTTTCGTAAATCGCTGGATTTTGCGGTTGAGATGAATTACTTACCTAGTAATGTGTCAAAGCGTGTTAAGGCGATACCTAAGGGACGTGCTACGGTGCCGTATTGGACTAAGAGTGAGTTTCAAGCTGTACTAAACCAGATTTGTACTAGCGACTACTACGAACACCTGAACTTTGTCATGCTGTATGTTTACTTTATGACGGGTGTTCGTGTTAATGAGGGGATGGCGCTACAATGGGCGGACGTGGACTTCACGCATGCACAATTACGCGTTACTCACATGCTGGTAATCAAGACCAAACAAAATTGGGAACGGCATGACTACACTAAAACTGATAGCGGTTTGAGAACTATCTCCATAGATCGGGATACTTTGAAGGTGCTCCGTGTTTGGAAAAAACGTCAAACTCAGAATGGTTTTGGTAAGCAGGATGATTTTGTCTTTAGCTATGACGGAAGCCCGATGCTGAAATCAACGCTCATGCGGATAATCCATCGGTACGCCAAGTTGGCCAATGTTCACCCGATACAAGGGAAAGGACTTCGGCATAGTCATGCTAGTTACTTGATTAATGAGTTCAATGTATCAGTGCTTGTTCTGTCTAAACGGCTGGGGCACTCATCCCCGGAAATTACGTTAAGGCACTATGCGCACATGTATGTTGGTGCAGATAAGGAACTAGCACAGATGATGTCAGGTCATATAACCTATGCAGCACCAAAGGAATCTAAGGTGAAGTTTAATGGTAATCAGACTGTTGCTCCGCCGCAGCTCCGCCAATGAATAATAAACTGGCATAAATGCCGTTGTAACAACGATTGTAATCGACCGTTATAATTGAATGGGAATAAGCTTAAAAATGATAATCCTTTAGTATAAGGATTATTTTTTTTGCATGAAAGTAATCACAATCGTTTAAATAATTTTGAATCCTTGATTTAATGATGGATAATGATAAGCTAACAGTAAGATTGATATAAAAGGAGATTAACTATGATTTGGTTATGGATACATTTGATTACTTGGGTTGTGATAGCGGTTCTAGTGGCGCTCACAATTTTTACAAATACTAATACAAAAATTTATCAAATGATTACGAGACTGGGATATTTGATTTCAATTGCTAGTGGTATTATGTTGCTAGGGTACGCATGGCAAGGAAATCCAATTTTAACGGCCATTAAATTAGTTGTTGCCTTAATATTTATTGGACTAACTGAAATGACCTTTGCACGAAAAAATAAAAAGCAATTAAATAAAAGTATCATCTACGCGGTAGGCATCTGTTGCCTATGTGTGGGTGTTTTAGGATTAATGCTCGCAGGTGGAAGACCTTTTATTTAGACAATAAAATACTACATAATATTTAGGCGAAAATCTAAGTATTATGCGGTGTTTTTATTTTAAACAATTTAAATAAAATGCATTTAATCGATATAATTCTATTTGCTGAGCACTCTAACTTGACTGTGACGTAACAAGATAGTATATATTTATGTATATTGTAAATGTATAAAAAATACTTAATGGGGGTTAATTATTATGAAATCAGTTGTTGTAAAAAAATCAGGTGGCCCAGAAGTACTGGAAATTGTCGAACGCTCAATTCCAAATCCAACTCAAAATAAAACAGTTATAAAGATTCATGCTTTTCCAGTACACCGTTATGAGGTGCTAACTAGAGAAGGTGGATCACCTTCAGTTAAATTTCCGAGAGTAATAGGTGTTGAAGCTGTTGGTGAGGTCTATGAGCCTTCACAGGAAAGTAACTTAGAAAAAGGACAAAAGGTCGTAATTTTTATGGGTGGCCTTGGGCGTGAATTTGATGGTAGTTATCAAGAATATGCTTTAGTTCCTGATAATATCATTTATCCTGTAACATTCAATGGAACTTGGATAGAGTTAGCCAGTTATCCTGAAACTTTCTATACTGCTTTTGGGGCTTTAAAAGCAACACGATTTAAGGAAGGTCAATCTTTATTAATTCGTGGTGGAACTACTGGAGTTGGAATGGCTGCGTTATTGTTAGGAAAGGGATTTGGACTTTCTGTATCTAGTACAACAAGGCAAAACAACCGTAAAGAGTTGCTATATACTTTAGGAGCTAATGAAGTCATATTAGATCAAGATAATCATATTGAAACAAGTAACAAATTTGATGTGATAATTGACGTGGTAGGTACTACAACTGTAGAGGATTCCTTAGCACATCTTAAAACAGGAGGGTTTTACACGTTAGTTGGTCAATTGAGTGGGGAATGGTTATGGAAAGACTTTGACCCGTTCATCAACTTGGCGAATAAGTACGCGACAGTTTTTGATTCATCTAATGTTGATAGTTCTATGGTTAATGAGTTGTTTAATATTATTAATGAAAAACAGTTTCACTTTCCGATTTCTAAAGTTTTTAAACTAGATGATATTCAAGACGCTCATCGCTATTTGATGGAAAAAGACCGTCCAATCGGACAGGTTATTGTTACTAACGACTAGAGTGTCAGATTGAATTATTTAACTAATCTAAAAAAGTAGTTTCTAAGTTTCCAATATTTGGGTTCACTTCACATCTTTAGGTAACTTGTCTTCGGTATTAAACCGGAGGAAGGTTGCCTAATTTTTTTTCTTGTCTATTCAATCTTTTCATTCAAAATGGCAAACTCAAGCCAGCCGTATTTTGAGGAACCAGTTTTAATAAGGGTGTCGCCAGAATTAAGCTGCCATAAATAGTCTGCGGTTTTTAACTTATTTTTTTGACAGAATGATTTTAGTTTAGTTAATCCTTGATGGATACCAGCTTCATTGTTTTCCACTAAAATACATGCGTAATTACCTGCATGTTTTTCCATGATTGGGATAAAAACGTCATGATCATCTGTAAGTTTTTCTTTGATAACTCTAAAAGACGCTTCAGCGTAACCGATTGGATTATCAACAGCCAATGTTGTAAAAAATCCAGATTGTGTTGTATCCATAACAGCTAATGCGTCTAATTGTTTATAGAATTCTGAAAATAATTGAGCGACTTCTTCCTCAGTACAACCTACGGATTGACGAGAACACCAAAAAATTGTTTTCATTCGGTTTTCTATCTTGGGCTGATATAGGGTAGTGTCCTTAGTAACAGATTGTTCTTCAATTTTTTTGTTGATAACATTTTTAATTTTAACTAATTCGTCAATCTTTTTATCAATTTTACCTTGAGCATTCAGTAATTGAGGTGTTGGTACGCCTTTTGAATGGATTTTAATTTCCTTGATATCAGCTACTGAAATATCTAAACTACGTAAACCAAGTATAAATAGCAAATCGTATAATTGGTCATAATCATAATAACGATAACCAGATTCGTTTTTTTGGGCAGGTTTAAAAATATTTTCTTGGTCATAAAAGATTAATGTACGGCGAGTTGTGTTAGCTAATTTGGCCATCTCACTTATTTTTAACATATAAGGCTCCTTTATTGTCTGTAACGTAACGGTACAGTGTATGATTAAGTATAACATGAAAAAATTCAGACTTAAAAGAAAGGTGGTTTGATCAATGAAACAGGAATCTCTTTTCTCTAATCAACCTCAAAATTCACCATTAGCCAGTCGAGTTCGACCACGAAAATTAGAAGAATTTGTTGGTCAACAGAATCTACTTGGCCCTAACAAAATATTACGAGAAATTATTGAAAGTGATCAAGTTCCTTCAATGATTTTTTGGGGTCCACCTGGTGTTGGTAAAACAACTTTAGCCGAAATTATAGCAAGTAAAACTGAATCTAATTTTTTAAGCTTTAGTGCAGTTGATAGTAGTATTAGTAAGATAAAAAAAATTATGAAACAAGCGGAGTTAGATTGTGAAATTGGTCAAAAAACCATTGTTTTCGTCGATGAAATACATCGCTTTAATAAAGCACAACAAGATGCATTTTTGCCTTATGTTGAAAGAGGTAGTATTACTTTAATCGGTGCTACAACTGAAAATCCGTCTTTTGAAGTGAATTCAGCGTTATTATCCCGGTGTAAAGTATTTGTACTGCATGCGCTTAAACAGGCAGATATTGTTGTATTAATCGAAAACGCGCTCAGCAACCCGGACGGATTTGAAGAACAAACAATCCACATTAGTTCTGATGAAATTCAAGCGATTGCTAATTTTGCAGATGGTGATGCCAGAATGGCATTAAATACCTTGGAAATGGCAGTTCTGAATGGTGAAAAAGCTGATAATATCGTTACGGTGACGATGGATAATTTAAGCCAATTGATTAATAAAAGATTTGTCCGTTATGATAAAAATGGGGAAGAACACTATAATATAATTTCAGCTTTGCACAAATCGATGCGTAATAGTGATGTCGATGCTGCTATTTATTGGCTGTCCCGAATGCTAGAAGGCGGAGAAGACCCGATATATATAGCACGGCGACTTGTTCGATTTGCAAGTGAAGATATCGGGTTAGCAGATACGAATGCACTCAATGTGACAATTAATGTTTTTCAGGCATGCCAATTCATTGGTATGCCTGAATGTGATGTTCACTTAGTGGAAGCAGTAACCTACTTGTCTCTGGCACCTAAATCAAATGCCGTTTATAAGGCAAGATTAGCTGCAGCTAAAGATGTTAAAACCACGGCCAATGATCCCGTACCATTACAAATACGTAATGCGCCTACCAAATTAATGAAAGATCTAGGGTACGGTAAAGGGTACGAATTAGCTCATTATGCCAAAGATAAGTTAACGACTATGAGTACCATGCCACCTTCCGTAGCAGGACATCGATATTATAAACCAACCAGCGAAGGTAAGGAACGACGTTTTAAAGAGCGTTTAGCCCAAATAAAAGCATGGCACCAAATAAATGGATAGAATAAATAGAAAGTATTTTTGAGATGAGAATACTTCAGACGTAGACAAAGTACTGAGTAATCAGTACTTTGTTTTTTTATATAGGTTGAATGTATTACTTAAGCGTCTTACAACGAAAGTGGATACGAGAAAAACGATTAGTAAAGAGGAGGCATACTAATGGCTAACAATGGGATACCTAGCATAAACGAAGTCGGCATGTTACCAAATTTATTTTTAGTGATTAAATTTCAAGATGGCGTGACTAAGTATGTACGGAGTGAGATAAATAAAAGTGAGATGGAAAGTTTCAAATCGGGAGCAAAGAATAAACTTGGATTTTTAAAATTGACGCCAAAAAATTATTGGATTGGGAATGACATTGTCATTAAAGTGGATAATCATTTTAAAGTGAACGATAAGATCTATGATGGTAATGATATTTATAGGAACGGCAAAGATTCTTATTAATTAAGAGATTCTTTTAAAATATAATCGTTTATTAATTGTATCTACAAAATTAATAAAGGGCCATCTAGATAGTTGCTTCTCTAAAAGTGCTTATCCAGATGGTTCTTTTATTTAGCTATTCATATAGTTCAGATAAATTGGAAAAAGGTGCTATAATAAAATGTCTTTAGTAGTATTTAAACGATTTGTAGAGTAATCTAACTCATTAATTTTAAAAAAACGAGGGAATTAAAATGGTAGAACAAGTCAGAAAAAAGAAAGTTGAATTACCTGAATTATTTTATGATTTAGTCTTTGCATACGCAATTTCACAAGCTACGGATTTACTTCATCATTTTCAAGTAAGCACATCAAGTATGATTAGTGCATTTATTATCTTTTCAGTGGTAATGGTCGTTTTTATTAACACATGGATGATTAAGAGTGTTTTTATTAATCGATATAGAAAAAACTCGATGACTGATATTATTCTTTTTATGATTGATATGGCAATTTTACTTTATATGTCCAATGCTTTTGAGGGGGATATCCATAATTGGTTCCAACCATTTGCAATTGCAACAGGGCTATTATCCACAGTATTAGTTGTTCAATATGGCACGGTATACCTGACAGCTGCTAAAAAGGATGATAAAAAAATTGCTAAACTAATGATGTTGATTGTTGCAACAAGAACATTACTCGTATTTATTGGCTCCTTTTTGCCACTAAACATAGGCATTGCGGTATTCTTGCTGGGTATTGCAGTGAGTTGGATATTACCAGCTCTTGGTGGTTCAGTTTTGAAACTCCACCCACTTAATTTTCCACATATATTAGAGCGTCTAACACTATTAACAATTATTACATTTGGAGAAAGTATTCTCGGTATTGCCTCGTATTTCACCGTTAAAACATTTAATTTTTATTCAATTTTAATATTCATGATTATCGGTGCACTTTTTATGACCTATATTACTCAAATGGATCATTATATTGATGAAAATCGTTCGGGTGAAACAGGTATTCGATTAATTTATATTCATTACTTTGTCTTGTTTGGCTTAAGTTTAGTCACTATTTCGTTAGGTTTTATTAGTGAAATCGAAATACCTAAAAACTTTTCAGTACTATGTCTATATTTAGGTATATCGTTATTTTATTTAGGGTTATTCTTAACCAGTCCGTATAATAAAAAATACTTACGATTGGGTAATGTGGTCATTGGATTCTTTACAACGACAACTATAGTGGGTGTAATATTAAGCTTAATATTTAACAATTTTCCAGAAATTGTGAGTATAACGGTATTAGTGACCATTGCGAACTCTGCAATGTATGTACACTATATGATTAAACGAACGAAACAGAATCAAAGTTATGACATTAAAAACTGAAAACTAGCTGATAAACCTAATTTGGGTTTATCAGCTAGTTTTTTAATTGAAGAATCATTTTTACAGTGTTTATGATTAAAATTGTATATTTAGTAGCAGTATGATTAGAAGGATATAAATGAGAATGATGATAGCAACCAATAGCATTAAAAGGATTGATAATAAGCAGTAAAAAAAATTTTTCTGAAAGAAGGGTAAGTTGAGAATAGAATCTGTAACAGCAGAAAGTCCTAAACCAGCTAAAGATAAGCCGACAATTCCATTTAAAAAGGCAATCCATGGGCCCAATATACAGAGTGCGATACCGATTCTCATTAGCCACTTCACTTGATTGTTATCAGTTTTAAATATTTTTTTCATTGATAGGACCACCCTTCATAATGATATGAATTAATATTTATTTTAATATACTACAAAATTAATTTGATGTAATCTTATCTGTCTTCTTACTGGTTAAATTGATAAGATCGTTTAAAATAGACAAAGATAAAACGAGGTGTTATTATCAATTTGAAAAAAATAATAGCTTTAGTTAGGATATGAAAATGAAAAAATATAAAGATTATATGAATGAAACCCTTTCTGTTCTTGGTAGCCTATCTTTATGTTTAATAATCTTGTCATTCTTTATTAAAGATAGTTTAGTCAGTTCGATTTTTTATGATGTTAGGATTTATCTGTTAGGCATATTCTTATTGAGACCAATTGTACAATACTTTAAAGCAAAAAATAAATAGCCTTACAATGAACTTTTTGGCAGTTCTACAGAGTAAAGCTATTATTAATAATCCACTTAATCGACAATGTTGTCTTACTGACATTGTCG
Source organism: Dellaglioa sp. CoH-57-MRSF-17 (assembly GCF_056782015.1). Next base: position 321,103 of record NZ_JBXAXY010000001.1, read on the forward strand.
ATTTTTTTGGATAAAATAATATATCGTTTGACATTATACTATGTAACGTATAGTATTGATTTTGAAAGGAGTGAGTTGATGAATATACAGATGAAAAAAGGGTTATTAGAATTTTGCGTGTTAGCGACGCTGAGGACATCAGATTCTTATGGTTACCAAATTATTAAAGACACCTCAAGCGTGATTGAACTTTCAGATTCAACTCTTTATCCCATTTTGAAACGACTAGAAAAACAAGGCGCTATTGAGAGTTACAGTGTTGAACACAATGGTCGATTGCGAAAATATTATCACATAACTGAGGCGGGATTAGTAGATATTCAAGAATTTTTAGATGATTGGCAACAGGTAATAAACGTTTACGATTACATAAAGGGAGTGTAACGATGAGTAAGAGAAAATTTATTGTAGAGCTAGAAGAAGAACTTAAACATTATCAAGCGGCAGACATTGATAATACACTTGATTATTATGACGAGATGATTGATGACCGTTTAGAAGCGGGCGAATCTGTGACAGATATTATTCTAAGTTTAGAAAATCCAAGTCAAATTGCGATACGTTTGATTCAAAATGACCGACCAAAAATACAAAAAAAGTTATCGACACCAATAATCGTTTTGATTGTCATTTTACTTATCCTAGGAGCACCTGTATGGGGACCGCTATTGCTGACGGCTGCTATTCTAATTGCCACAGTTTATTTTTTAATATGGTTAGTACCAATGATTGCAGGCGTAATCGCTACCTCATTTATTATCAGTGGCGTGATTAGTTTAGGACTATCGCCATTTGATATGTTTAATCAAGGTTTTAACGTTGGATTGATGCAATTTGGGGTAAGTTTTGTAATTGTAGGTGTTGGTATTTTATTCATCGCAATGACCTGGTATTCAACGAAATATTTAATTAAATATTCGATTAGTCTGACACGCTGGTTAATTCGTTTATTCAGAAGACAATTGAAGGAGGTCGCTTAAAATGATTGAATATATAAGACGTAATTGGTTGAAAATTAGTTTATTTCTGATCTGGTTTGGCGCTATAGTCATGTTTACTAGTTACGCATTATCAGGTTTTGATTTGTCAGTATTTAAATATGAGGGTGAACATAGTTGGTTCCGAACGTTTTATTTCTAAATGACCACGTCTGATTTAATAAATGTGGTAAGTTAGAATTACGGTAGTATAAAAGGGCATTAAAATCCATTTTTAATAGGATTTCGATGCCCTTTTATTTTTTTGGAAAGACGATTAAATAGTGCAAGCCGTAAACGTTTACATAAGATTGTTGTGATGTTACAATTAATTTGTGCCGGGGGCGGCATATTATTTAATAGGTTATTACTTACAAGGGGGCATGACAAATGAAAAAGGGGCTAACTATCGCAACAACAATGATAACGTTGTTCACGCAATTACCATTATCTTCTGTGTTTGCGCAGGACCTTAATCCAACGACAGAAACGTCATCTTCAAAAGCAGCTACGGCGTCAACTGCTAAAAAAGCGACAAAAGCAGAGACAGGTATGACTCGTACTGGAGATACAAATACGGATCTTACAGTTGAAGCACAGAAAGATACGATTGAAGCTGGCCAATTGGCTAATTTTAATTTATATTTTAAAATTTCAGGTAAGAACACCTCATTTACCAATGCCGATATAAAGGTTACGTTACCAAGTAATTTAAATGAAAATATGACATTTACGCAAGATTTATCAGAACTTAAAATTGCGGGCGTCACACCAATTTATGATAAAGATAAAGGTGTATTGAATTATCATTTTGATACGCTTAATGCAAGAACAGCAAATAAAGTAATTATAAAAATAGGAACAGCAAATGGCGCAATTATGCCTAATACAAAATTAGACACAGCAGCAACATTTACTGGAACGGATCAGAATGGCGAAAATAAAAGCTATGATTCTAAAACTTCAATTAATATAACAGCAAATAATAATTATGCTATGACAAATAAAGTTACTAGTATTGAAGGACAAACATATAATAATCCTAATCGTGGCGATATTGTAAACTATGGTGTAGGGGTTAGTGCGCCGAAAAAGGAATTAGGCGCACTGTATGTTAAAGAAGGTTCTAAAGTTAACGTGACCTATAAATTAGGCGCTGGAATAGACTACTATGGTGTAAAAGATGGCGCACAAGAACCGAGTGTCAGTACAGATGGTAGAACATTAACCTGGGAATATACAGCACCAAGTTACGCTGAACAAAAAGCAGCTGTGACTGATTTCTTTGAAAAAAATGTGACTATCCAAGCAAAAGTAACTGACAAGGCTGCCTATTATTCACAGATAACGAATACAGTGAGTTCAACAGCAACTTTCCTTGATGGTAGTGTAAATAGTACAGCACCAATTAAATCAACGGTTATGGTTATGCCCAATGATCCTAAGGAAGTTCCAATTCCAATTCCTGGTGGATCAGCATTTCCAACTAATCATTTAGGACCAAAAGATGGAAACGGTGGCGTGGCATCAGCTACATTAATTGACCCGGATGTGACAGTTAACGATGATGCTTATCTAAGTTATGGATTAACATTATCCTCACAAAATGCGACATCACCTTATATTGGATTTTCTTATTATAATATTTATTATGATGTGGATACGCATTTAAATCTTGATAGTTTTACAACGGGTAATTTTTATTACATGCCAAACAATAATTTACCAACTTTTTCACCAACAAAAGCTAAAGTACCATTTGCTATGTTGGTAAAATACGAAACAGATGGAAAAGTTGATGATAACTGGACATTACTCAATATGGATATGAAGACTAACGCCAATTACACACGTGCTCAGTTAGGTATTCCGGATGGGAAAAAAGTGGCTAATATTTGGCTGTGGTTCCATGATGAGAAGATAACAAAAGTTCCAGCAAATAGAGACATAGCTGCATCTGCAACCTATGATCCAGAAAGTAAAAAAACCGTTAAAATGGCTCCAGCTGGATTGTATAATAGCGGGATGAAAGTTAACGCAACGATTGATAAAGGATTCACTGGTCAAATAACTAATAAAATGGATATGACTTTCTATGGCGTTCAGGCACCTGATGAAACAGGTTTTGAAGCAGCTCGATATGTTGATTACACATCTAACCCATGGGCAGAGGCATTTAAGGGTGAAAATGGTCAGGTTTATACAGATCGAATTGCGCCTCGTCACGTTGAAGTCGCAGCAAAAACAACCGGTGAAACAAAAGTTGTTAAAGCTTCAGTTAGTTTACTAAATACAGTCGGAAGTACAGTTAATGAAGGTGAAAATACTGTCTTAACTTCAATAGAAAATAATAAGGCATCAATTTCACCTTTATCAGGACCTTATCTGAGTTATGTGCTATTACCAACAGGTGTAACGTTCAAAGAAAGCGTTGCTTCAACGAACTATAGCGCTGAATTATATGATAAGGATTACAAAGGTACTGGAAGACAACTCGTTAAAGTAACAATGAATGGCGACAAATTAGTAGCCGGTAAATTCCTTAATGGTCAATTTAAAATTAATATTTCAAAAGATGCGACACCTAATATGACATTTAACATGACAGGAACAATTGGTGATACTGATTATACAGCTGTGAAACCGACAGGTGATGAACCACTTTTAACGGATACAGTAAAATCTGTTGATACAGATGATATTGATAAAGATGGTAAAACAGACACACCAATTATTAAAACAGGTAATTCATATGTGTTAAATCAAGAATCAAATATTGATGTTGATGCAAGTATTAAAGGTGATAAAGATGATAAGTTTGGCGATTTAGGTAATGTTACAGTCGGCAAAAAAGCCACTTATCAAGCAACATTAACAAATAATACAGATGATAAAATTACATCAATGCAGTTCTTAGATGTTTTACCATCTGTCGGAGATTCAAATATTACCGATGGTGCAGCACGTAATTCGGCTTATGAAATGAAATTAGATGGGGCCATTACTTTACCAAGTGCATGGGAAAATAAGATGACTGTTTTATATAGTACATCTAAAAATCCTAAACGTGCCGGTATATTAGATAAGAATACAAATTATCCAGCAGGAACGGCTAAAATTGTTGACCCAACTGGGGCTGAAGATGCAACTTGGGTAACAGCTGATAAAGTAGCTGATTGGTCAACCATTCATTCATACAAAATTACGCTTAATGACGGAGTTGAATGGGCCCAAGGTAAGGGAGTTACATTATCATTTGATCTAGTTGCGCCTAAAGAATCTGAAATTTCAGATTCAACATTAATTAGTAATAAACCAGCTGAAACAACGAAAGTGTCACGCGCTGTTCAAGAAACACGTGGTGCTTACAACAGTTTTGGTATCGCAATTAACAAGTTGCAAGTTGTTGAAACTGGTGCAATAGGCACACAATTAATTCGTGCTAGCGCTGATGTTACTGCAAATTATGTAGATGTAGATGGTAATAAACTTGCTGATGATGTTGTCCAAAGTGGGTACTTCGATGATCCATATACGACAACTCAAAAAGAGATTTCAGGTTACGACTTTGTAAAAGTAGAAGGTAACGTTTCTGGTAAGTTTGGGGCTGATGCAGTAACAGTTAACTATGTTTATAAGAAAACTTCTGCACCAGTGACTGTTAAATATGTCGATGAAAATGGTAAATCGGTAGCTGATTCAAAAGAACTTACTGGTGATTTTGGTGATGTTTATACATCAGATGCTGCTGTTATTTCAGGATGGACATTGAAAGAAACACCAAGTAACGCAAGTGGTAAGTTTACTGCTGATAAACAAACAGTCACATATGTCTACGAAAGAGCGGATGCGGCTGACGTTACAGTTAAGTATGTCGATGCAGATGGAAAAGAATTAGCAACATCAGATGTACTTTCAGGAAAAGTATCAAATCCATACAGTACAACTGCTAAAAATATTTCAGGATGGACGTTGAAAGAAACACCAACGAATGCAAGTGGGACATTTACAGAGACCGCACAAACAGTCACATATGTGTATGAAAAAGCGGATGCAGCTGATATCACGGTTAAATACGTTGATGTAGACGGAAATGAATTAGCTAAATCAGATGTGCTTTCAGGAAAAGTATCAAATCCATATAGTACAACCGCTAAAAATATTTCAGGATGGACATTAAAAGAAATACCTGAAAACGCAACGGGAGTATTTACGGATAAAGCTCAGACAGTTAAGTATGTGTATGAAAAAGCAGATGCTGTCCCTGTTACAGTTAGATATGTTGATGGAAGTGGGAATGATTTAACTAAAGCTGATACGCTTTCAGGAAAAGTTGGGGATGCTTATACAACTGATGCCAAAGTATTATCAGGTTGGACGTTAAAAGAAGTACCAAAGAATGCACAAGGAATATTCACAGATGCTGCACAAACGGTTACGTATGTGTATGAAAAAGCAGATGCAGCTGATGTGACGGTCAAATATGTAGATGGAAAAGGTAACGAGTTAGCAACATCAGATGTTTTATCTGGTAAAATTGACGCTGACTACAAGACAACCGCTAAGGAATTAGTAGGTTGGACGTTAAAAGAAACGCCAAGTAACGCCAACGGAACATTTACGGATAAAGCCCAAACAGTTACGTATGTGTATGAAAAAACAGATGCTGAAGCTGTAACAGTTAAGTATGTAGATGAAAAAGGCAACGAGCTAGCAACACCAGATAATCTTTCTGGTAAATTAGGAGATTCATACAAGACAACTGCTAAACGTATTGCAGGTTGGAATGTTAAAACGACTCCTAAAAATGCAGAAGGAACATTTACAGATAAGACTCAAACAGTTACGTATGTTTATACGAGATCAGCTGCTAAAGATGTCACTGTAAAATATGTTGATAAAGATGGTAATGAATTATCAGCTTCAGTAACATTCTCTGGTAAGATTGGTGACGCATATACATCTAAAGAGAAACAACTTTCAGGTTGGATGTTGAAAGAGGCGCCAAGTAATGCTAAAGGTATCTTCACGGATACGGCACAAACAGTCACGTATGTTTATGTTAAAGATGAAGATAAAACAGTAGTGACACCGCCGGTAACACCACCAACAGATAATTCAAAAGGAAATACAACAACAGAAACGTTGACGGATGTTCCTGAAGGAAACACTCACTCAAATACAGTAAGCAAAGCAAATAATACAAAGAGTGATACAGGAAATCTTCCTCAAACAAATGAGGCAACAAGTCTTTTGGTAACGTTATTAGGTGCTGCATTACTCGCAACATCAGTTATCTTTATGATAGGTAGAAAAAAATCAAAAAAGGCTAAAAAGTAAAATTCTAAGATTATAGAATGAGTAGAAGAAGTCTTAAGACCCCTATGTCAACGAGTGTTGGTGGGTAAATTTTGGAAAGACCAATTCATTTTCGAATTGGTCTTTCTTTTTTTATTTTCAAAGAGAATTCAAACATAATTCGGTCGTGTAAATGTTGCCAACACCAATAAATGGTATCAAAATGAAGAATAATGTTAACGCGGGAATTATTCTTAAAAATTGTAACCTGTTACGCTTAAGGATAGTCAATATACTTAAGCGGATTCAATTAATGCTTTTTGGTTGACTGTGACGTAACGAGATAGTCTATGTTGATAATATACCGCAAGTACTAATTATTGAGGCTGTTGATGAAGCTTATGCCACTTCAAAAAAAGTCAATTAAAAAAAGATCAGCAGGTTTTTATCATGATGGGGGGTTCAGTAGAGACCTTGAAAAGGTATTCAAACTGGGAGATATTCAAGAGGCACATCGCTATGGCATGAAATCTGACCAATTTATAAATAAGGAGAAAAAATGATTAATACAAATAACAAATTAAATGAAGAGATTATTGCACTAGAAAAGGGTGCGTTGGATAAGTGGTTCAAAGGGGACACTTCGGGTTACCTAAATATTTGGTCACAAAAACAGTTTTCGTATTTTGACGGTGCTGTTAAAAGACGTGTTGATAGTTATGAAGACATAAAAGAATCAGTTTTAGCTAATGTTGAAGGAAAACTATTTGCTGACAGTTACGATTTTGAATATCCACGAGTGCAAGCAGTCGATGATATGGCTGTTTTAACATATCAACTATATGCAAAAACGACGTTGATTGATATGCAATACAATTGTATTGAAGTTTATCAAAAAGAAGAAGATGGCTGGAAAGTAATCCACTCAACTTGGTCATTTATTCGACCAATGGATATGGATTTTGGTAAAGCTAAAAGTATTGTTTAAAAAGGTGAAGTTAACCTTTATTCACGATATACTGAAACAGTTCTCTTAACTATTTTGAAGGCACAAAATATACACAATTAGTGATTTACAAAAGAATGCCGACAAAATAGAGTTTGCTTCGCATTGACCTTGATGTTGCGAAAAAGTTTTACAAGAATAATTATTAATACAAATCGGAATAATCAGTCAGATAACATAAATAATTTAAATTGGAGTAGATAGAAATGACGACACATAAAGTACACAGTTGGTTAGGCGTTCCCTATGCCAAAGCTGAAAGATTTGCTGAACCAGAGTTGGTTCCTTTTGATGAAACAAAGCAGTATGTTAAGTATGGACCAGCACCTTTGCAGGCTGGCGATACAAGTTGGCTGGGAGCCGTTAGCGGACTTAGCGAAGATTGTCTAAACCTTAATATTTGGGCCCCTGAAGACATGGGGGAGGAACCATTACCAGTTGTTGTTTATATTTTTGGTGGTGGCTGGGTGTTAGGATCAAATACACAAGCAGTTTCTGACGTATCAGGACTAGCTAGTACTGGTCGTGTGATAGGCGTTTCTATTAATTATCGCCTTGGACCGTTTGGTTGGTTATCACTAGCACAGTATGGTGGTAAATTAAAAGATGCAACTAACCTTGGTCTTAAAGATATAATAACGGCTCTTAAATGGATTCAAAAAAATATTGCTTATTTTGGCGGTGATGCTAATAATGTCACAGTTACGGGACATAGTGCAGGTGCTTTTTCATCATTAGAACTATTATCAGCGCCTAGTGCTGACAATCTTTATCATCATTTAGCAGCTTTTTCTGGTATGCCTTCTCGATTAGTGCCTCAATGGGTGGCGCAAGAGCGTGCTCTAAAAGTGTTAAAACATTTTGACTGTGTTAATAATCCAGAGCACTTATTACAGGTCGATGCTTATGAATTAGCTGAAGCAATGAATGCAACTCAATCACCTGATCCGGGTACTCCACATGGCATTGACAATGATGTGATAGCTGTTACTGACGATAGTCAACTAATAAATGGGGTTATAGCTGATCACCCGATGCATGTTCTTGAATCTGGGAAACACAAAGATGTAGATATTCTATTTAGTAGTACCACAGAAGAAACTTTTTATTGGGTCTTAAATCGGACAAAAGATTTTGATCCAGTGACCCTTGACAGGCTTACAGAGCAATTTGCCCACAGTATGCGTATTCCTTTATCTAGAGCCCAGCAAGTAATCAATTCCTTTGCTGATGATACTTTGAAGCCTGTAGAGGTAAGGGGATTATTATTAACGCATTTATCCTTTACATTACCTCAAATTCGTGGAGCAGTGGCTCATGCTAATGCAGGTGGAACATCACATGTGTTAGTTGTTGCACCTGTCAAAGGAGCGGAAGTCGCTGTCCATGGAACAGAGATGTACGGCATTGTTGGACAGATTAGCCCTAATGCCAGTCAAGAACAAATTGATCGGGACAATTATATTAAAGACACGTTATTAGATATGGCGGAAGGTCATTCCGATCTTACTTGGGACGCTGTTAAAGTAGATAAAATAAGTGCTAAAGGAATTGGAAACATGCCTTATAATGCTACAGAACATAGTTTGGATATTCTTGAAATATTTAAAGGAATAGACCGTCCTTAATAGTTTATAGCAAAAAGTGGAGGTCAATTCATTGTTGGCTAGCTGACTCAAATTGGTGTTTTTTGGAGATAACAAGTATGACAACAGTTTAAAGATGTGTTGGCTTCTCGCTTCCGCAGACGACCGAAAGCTAAAACTAGCGGTGATTGTTTTTGATAGCAAGACATAATTTTTTGACCTTTTAAATTTTGTTCGGATTAATTATAGATTTTGCATTTCTGAATAATTGGTGGAGAAAACTATATATTATTGTGAAACATTTGAGGATTTTCTTGGACTTAGAACGAATAAAGGGAGATACAAGGACTTGGACCGAAAAACATTTATTTCTAAAGACGTTATTTATGTAATGATAGCCACTTTTTTCTATCAATTTAGTATTCAGTCGGTAAATCCGTTAATCAGTGGCTATGTTACACATTTAGGTATTACTAGTACTCTAGCAGGTTTAATTGTTGGTATTATGAGTATTACTTCATTATTTTTAAGACCTATTGCTGGAAATCTTACCGATAAAATATCAAAATATGGGTTAACATTTATTGGTGGTATTCTATGTGCCATTAGTGATTTTGGATATATGTTTTCTTTTAATACTGCTTGGTTATTCTTTTTTAGAGTCATTAATGGGGTTGGTTTTGTCTTATGCACTGTATGCTTGGCAACCTGGTTGGCTTTCTTGGTGCCGCGCCAACGTGTTGGTGCGGCGATGGGGTATTATGGGTTGGTAAACGCTCTTTCTATGGCAGTTGCCCCAGTTTTGTCACTTGAGATATATCAAAAAGTAGGGTATAAAATGATTTTTCTTTTGGCCGCTGTCAGTGCGATTGCCGTGGTAATCACAATTCAGTTTATTGATAATCGAGCCATGCCATCTTTCGTTCGTAAGGAAGCGACACATTTTAAGCTGATTCAACGAAGTGCATTACCAGTTGCATCAATTTTTGCTTTAATTTCTATTCCATATTTTGCGGTCCAGGCTGACATTGTAATGTATGTTCGAGCAAGTAATCTAAATATTACTGTTAGCTTATTTTTTGTAATTTATTCAATTGTTTTGATTTTTAGTCGAATTTTATTAAAAAACTATTTTGACAGTATTCCCTTTGGTGTTTGGTTTTATATCTGTATGATTGTGACTGTGGGCTATCTTTTTTTCTTAACCATAATGCATAACAATTTAGAGATGGCGTTAGCTGCGGCTTTGATGGCCATTGGGTTTGGAACAATGGTTTCTGTTTGCCAGTCTACAGCTCTATTATTAGCGCCTTTGCAAGAACAGGGGCTGGCTACTGCAACTTACTATTTGGGGAGTGACATAGGAATGTCTTTAGGACCAATTCTAGGTGGCATTATTACAAATATTTTACCAATAAAATTACTTTTTCCAGTTATGATTTTAATTGTTCCAGTAGCTTTTAGTATCTATTTTTTTAATCATAAGAATTTGAACAGTGCGATTAGACATGATTAGTACTAGGAAAAATGTGATGAACTTAATTTGAATAGTCTCGGAAACTTTCAAGTTTTCAAAAAAAGAAGGCTCGTAATGCGAGCCTTCTTTTTTATACATATATATTAAAGAAAATGATGTTGTTTGTGTGTCTGTTACGGCGCCAATTTAAGCGATCATTTATAAATGTTTAGTTGTCAAAGCCAAGGATGCTTATCCGCATCATGATAAGCATATTTCGATGAAGTATATGATGCATTTACATTTGATAACAACGTATGATGAGCAAGCATTTACCTTAGAGAAATTAAAAAAACATGGCGCGACCTCTATCAGAGGACCACGTCATGTGCCGGATGATTTAGTAGCGTTGTTGAAGTAGATAACTAATTAGTTTATTATCACATTGATACTTTAGAATCTCTGTTTAGAGATGTTTTTGCCAACTAAGCACGCGATTTTGCATTCCTTTGAGATCTAAGATACCGTTTGCAAATCCTTTACGAATTAATTCTTCTGGTACATATTCATCATATTTTTCAAAAACAGGCACTTCTTTTTCATATACCAATGCCAAAGGATCAAAATCGGTAGCTGCTTCTTCTGCTACGATTTTATAAAATTCTGCTTCACTGACAGACATGGTAAATTGTAGGTAATATGGTCGTGATGAATTCATGCCTTTCAACCCAAGACGTTTACCACAACGGATTTTCAGAAACCGCTCAAGCGCAAGGAACGCGTAACTGCCAAGCCATGGAAACAATGCCCACATTTTGCCACCAAGATGAACCAGTGGACGATTAGCCATTTCTGCCTTTTTAAACGTTTCTCTGGCTTCTGCTAGACGGCCTCTAGCTTGTGGCATTAAGTAGGAATAGTCTTTTTGCTCTGCAAGGACATCGTGCATACGTTCTAGGATTCTGGTGTGAATATCCCCAGCGACATCTCCAAAGTAGGCTGGTTTGTTACCTTTAACGAGCGTACAGTATACCTCACGACGTTTGTGATCAACTTCATCGACAACCCATACACGTCCTGCTATGGCAATCTTGTCACTGACTGGTGGTGGCTTGACAATTGTACCTAACTCTTCTGATCCTGCACGGACTGTATATTCGATGTTTTCTTGAAAGACCCCATAAAATTTGTAGTTGTTAACAATACGTTCACCAGCAAGACCAACAATTACACCGCCATTTTCGGTACGATTGATATGATCGATTGTGATCAGATGACGCAGTAAAGTTCCGAAGTCCTCTTGATTAATTCGATGAAAAGCAGAAAGCGTTAGGACGCGTGAAGCAAGTTCAGCAAGTGTCATTTCGCCAGATGATGCCAATGTACTCATTGTTTGGTGATAAAGCAGGGAAAAAGGCAATTTGTCTGTTTTGGGTGGTTCTACAAAACGTTCTTCGATATATAATTGTACGAGAGCGATACCCTGAATAAGGTACCAGGGCACCAAATCTGGTAGCATAGCACGAGCTTCTGGGTGGTCTTCGCGCATAACAAACCACATTTCAGAAGGGTCACCTCTTCTGCCGGTTCTGCCCATACGCTGTAAAAATCCGGAAACCGTAAATGGTGCATCTAGCTGAAAGGCGCGTTCTAGTCTACCAATGTCGATACCAAGTTCTAGTGTTGCGGTGGCACAGACGCTCATGAGAGAATCAGCATCTTTCATGGCTTCTTCAGCACTTTCTCGATAGGCTGTTGAAAGGTTTCCGTGATGAATAAGAAAACGATCCGGTTCGTTGTTGACTTCACAGTACTGCCGTAAATTTTGACAGACTAATTCACACTCTTCTCGCGAGTTAGTAAAAATGAGGCATTTTTTGCCACGTGTATGTTCAAAAATATAGCCTATACCTGGATTTGCTGCCTTTGGAGCTTTATCTGTGGCAGGTTCTAAAGCAGAGGTAGGTGGGGCTGTTATCACGCTATTTATCGTCTCGTTAGCTTGTGGTTCTGAATTAAAAAAGTGTTCGATTGACAGTCGCCATACTTCTTTTCCACCGTCAAACTTTGGGATGATAGTTTCTCTGCCACTACCTGCGGCAAGAAATTTACCCGCTGCTTTTGGATTTCCGATTGTAGCTGATAATCCTATTCGTCTTGGATTACTGCCCGATAGTCGACAGAGGCGTTCAATTAGCGAAAAGGTTTGTCCACCACGATCCGAACGTAAAAGTGAATGTATCTCATCAATGACAATAAAGCGTAAATCACCAAAAAGGGCAGGGATTTCCATAGACTTGTTTATCATCAAAGCCTCTAAGGACTCCGGTGTAATTTGTAAAATACCGGCTGGTTTGCGTAGTAATTTTTGCTTTTGACTTCGAGGGGCATCCCCATGCCAACGTGTGACTGGAATATCAGCTTCTTCACAAAGCTCATTTAATCGACCAAATTGGTCATTGATCAAAGCCTTTAAGGGGGCAATATACAGTACTCCAACTGAGCTTGATGGTTGTTCATCAAGTAGGCTTAGAATAGGGAAAAAAGCAGCTTCCGTTTTCCCAGAAGCAGTAGATGCCGTTAAAAGAACATTCTTATCTGTGTTAAAAATGGCATCTCCGGCCGCATTTTGAACAGCGCGCAGGGTTCGCCAGCCAGACCGGTAAATGTAGTCTTGAATAAAAGGCGCATATCGGTTATATATATCCATGTGAATACCTCTCAAATTGTAAATTCAGAAAAATTGTCAGCCACTTTGTTAGAAACAGCCTCTGATTTGGCATAAGAAAACTCATCAGAATCAAATATTGTGTCAATGGATAGATTTGGATTTTGATATAAAATGTCTAATACCTCAATGAAATCACGGATAATCTCGCGTGGGGTAATATTTAAATCTGCTCCGATGCGTTCATATTCAATTCGGATAAAGGTGGCGAGGTTATCGTCTGTCATCTTTTTTTCATAACTATAGAGATCTGCATGCATAATAGCCAACTTTTCACATAGAATTAGCATCTCTTCAGCTGTTAATGGTTCTAACTTGATGACCGGGGCCAACAAATCTCTAGCGCCTGGTTTTGAAAACTTACCTTCAGCTAGACGAGAACGCAGGGCCTCATAACTATAAACACCGCGACGTTTATCTTCTATAGCTTGTGGAGTAGTTCCCATGATGATACCAAGATATTTAGCTTTACCTTGCAGTGTGTCATTGTACATCGTTAACAGTTTTTCATAATTATATTGACGCGTGATACTATTTGGAATCTTATAGATATTTACCAGCTCGTCAATCATAATTAGCATGCCAGAATAACCAGCTAATCTAAAGAAAGCAGCGAAAAGTTTTAAATATTCATACCAATTATCATCTGTAATAATAATATTAATATCTAAGTCCTTTTTGGCTTCACGTTTTAAAGCATATTCCCCACGGAACCAGCGGATGACTTTTGCTTTCAGTTCATCGTCGGCGTTGACATAGGCATGATAATAGGAAGAAAGTAATTTAGCAAATTCAAAGCCGTATACAAGTTCACTGACTGAGGAAGTGACTGTGTAAATATTTTGATCTACCATCGCAGTCAACCGAGGATCACCTGGGGTTAGGCCACTGTCGCTGGCTGCTTTTGTTTGAACGCTGCTAATCCAACGATCCAAAATTAAGTTAAGTGCACCACCTTCAGGTTTTGTTTTTGTAGATAGATTACTAATTAATTCGCGATAGGTTGCAAGACCTTGACCTTTTGATCCTTGAAGACGTCGTTCTGGTGATAAATCTGCATCGACAACAATAAAGCCACTGTTCATCACGTAATTACGAATCGTTTGCATCAGAAAACTTTTACCTGAGCCATATCTACCAACAACGAAGCGAAAAGATGCACCGCCTTCTGATATGATATCGACATCGTGTAAAAGTGCCTGAATTTCATTTTTTCTACCCACCGTAACGTAAGGTAGTCCAATTCTAGGGACAACACCACCCTTTAAGGAATTTAATACTGTTTGTGCAATGCGCTTTGGTACTTTTTGAGTTTGTTTTGTCATTTCATATTTCTCCTAATTATTTCAATTAAATCGTCCCGATAGTCTTCAATAAGAAAGATGGTATCGCCGTCACATTGTAGAGCTGAGTCGCCGATGTCATCAAAAAGCGTTTCATTTAACGTGTCGGTAATCACTTCAGGCATGCCATGCATATCACGGATCATGTCTGTGACAGATTCGCCTCGAACTAATAAGCTTAATAATTCTAACTGGGTCTTGCTTAGTGACAGCGTAGGCTCTGAATCAATAACAGGTATTTTTTCGAGGCCAGTCTGTTCAGTGGATGGCAATATGTTATTATGCTTTGGTAATACGTTTTCAGAAGTATCTTTTTCTTCGTCAGTTAACAAACTGTCTCGTGTTTCAAACGCATCGCTTCTAATTTTATCTAAATTTGAAAATTGAATGGTAACCTTAGGCTTATCTGCTTTCAAACGAGAATCACGGTCAGCTGCAATGACAGTTTTAACGTACGGTGCTGCCCAGGTTTCTGCATCTCGTGCTTTTAAAGGATAACCAGTTTTTAAATAAAGTCGTAACATACGATCTGTTTCACGCAAAAGACCATCTAACTTTTCTTGATGAAAGTTAAATTTTTGGTAACTCTGTTCGTACCACGCATTATCTTTGTAGGTATATTTTCGGATATCATTCAACTTGTATATAAGTGGCTGTTGTGGCGTTACTTGGTAATATACGGCGTTGCCTAGAGGGTACCAAAGATGAGAATGTATTGTGCCAAAGCACGCAGAAAATAAGTTATTATCCATTTTTATAGCTGTTCGCCACACTTGAGCGAATAACTGTGTGCCGTGTTTTTCATGTTTTTTAAGGACAGCTGATGCCAAAATTTTATGTCTTCCAAAAAGACAAAGCGCATCAAATACTGCTTTGTCTTCATGCTTTTCTGGATCACCTAAAATCATGATTGCATTATCTCTTTGTAATTTTTCGGTATCAGCGTACTGATACGTCGTGTCTGGTTCTATACCATTTATTACTGCTAGTTCAAACAACCATTTATGGCTGTTTAAGCGTATACGATTATCTCCAATACCGGAGTCCAGATAATTGATTTCAAATGCTTTTATTTTTTGTAGGCTGTCTATCACGGATGATGTGCCTATGCCATTAACCAACTCATACAAATATAGGTATGCAAGTGAGGTCGTGATTTTTTTATAAATGCCTTTTCGGATGTTTGTTCGCCAACTAAAATAGCCGCGTAATTGTTTCAAACCAAGATCATGGTAGGTTGTAAAGTAGCGGTGTATGTCGACATTGTAGGAGAAAACATCTTCGTAGTCGGCCATAAATTGTCCTTGGACATAAAAATTCCGGCATTTTTGCTTGAAAGAGTTATCACCGTAAGCATAGAGTTGGCTCATTTTTATCATTTTTTCAGGAATTTTATTTTCTTTGACATCAGAAGTCATTCCCTTAAACGTCAGAGGAACCGCGTGGTATTGTTGCTGTTGTATAGGTTCAGGTTCGGCGTTTAGAACAATCGTATTACCGCTTTGTTCGTTCTTTTCAAGTGCATTATCAAAAATACGATATATAACATCTGGGTCTGTGCTGTCGTCAAAATGGACGCCTAACCACTTCGGACCGCGCATTCGAAAAGGTGACGAAAGGTAAGACGGTAAAATATCAGTTGGTATTTCCTGTGCGTATTTGATGTCACAACGCTCGATATTATCACCAGAAGTAGCGTTTTTTTGACGCATCAAAACAGCCACCCATTTATTTGTGCTGGGATCTACCAACACCGAAAAACTAGGGAATTTAGGCCATTTGTATTGTTCGATAATATTATATTTTTCCTTGGCGTATAGTACTAATTCAGATAAATTCATGTTTTCACCAGAGTATTCTGTTATTTATAAGGTTGGTAGCCATACGTCCTAAATATTTACGCAAAGATAGGTGAATAAACAACTAGGACAGTTAAATTCATCAATAATTTTTGTTATTTAAAATGTATACTACCGTCAGTATATGATGTACCGTAGCGTCACAGTCAATATCATTTTCCTTTTCATATGATTTTAATATCTTTATGACAAAATTATTCAAATTATAGGTCTTGCGCAAATTTTGTATAATACAGGTATGGGACATACCTTTCACCGCTTTCAATTAGTTTTAGTCAACGAAATTGTAGAGCCAGTCTTAACGCCAAAAATGGGGTTAAGACTGCTTTTAATTTACCGCTAAAACCGCTATACTATTAGTATAAAATCAATAAGGAGTGTGTGGAAAATGACAAAAAGAGTTCAAGGTTCTTGTACATCAATTTTAGTTGGTAAAAATGCTTCAATCGACGGTTCAACAATGATTTCTCGAAATGATGATGGGCATGAAGCTTTAGATCCACAACGTTTTGTTGTTGTACAACCTGAAGATCAACCACGTAATTA
This sequence comes from Dellaglioa sp. CoH-57-MRSF-17, assembly GCF_056782015.1. The sequence continues at coordinate 337,902 of NZ_JBXAXY010000001.1, forward strand.
TCAATCTGTTATTAGTGGTGTAAAGGTAGAATTACCAGATAATCCAATGCGTTATACCTCAATTCCAAACTCACTTTTAACAAACGGAATTTGGCCTGCAGCGGGTATCAATAGTGATAATGTAACGATGTCTGCTACAGAAACAATTACAAGTAATCCACGTATTCAAGGGCTTGATCCTTATGCTGCTGGTGGAATTGGTGAAGAAGATCTTGTAACGCTCGTCTTACCATATATTCATAGTGCTAAAGAAGGGGTTGAACGTTTAGGCGATTTACTCTTAACACATGGCACATATGAACCAAATGGTATCGCATTTTCCGATAATGATAGTGTTTGGTGGCTTGAAACAATCGGTGGCCATCATTGGGCAGCTGTTCGTATTCCGGATGACGCTTATGTTGTTGCACCTAACCGTCGAAATATTGATATGTTTGATTTTGATTCAGAAGACACACTTTGTTCTGAAGATTTAAAAGTCTTAATTGATAATAATAAGTTAAATCCTGATTTTGAGGGTTACAATTTACGTCATATCTTTGGTAGTGCATCAATTAAAGATACGGTCTACAATAATCCCCGTACATGGTACGGTCAACAATATTTCAATCCTGAAATTATTCAAGATCCAATGGATCAAGACTTACCTTTCATTTGTCATGCAAATCGTAAAATTTCAATTGAAGATGTTAAATTTGTTTTGAGTGCACATTTTGAAAATACGGAATACGATCCTTATGGTAGTGCGCCAGAAGATATTAAAACACGATTCCGTCCAATTGGGATTAACCGTAATCATAATGTACATTTATTACAAGTTCGTAATGATGTACCTGATGAGATTGCTGGGATTCACTGGTTAGCTTATGGTGCAAATACGTTTAATACAATTGTGCCATTCTATGCGAACGTTAATGACACACCAGAATCATATAAAAATGCGACAGGTGAATTTGATTTAAATAATATGTATTGGCTCAGTTGTACAACTGCATTGTTGGGCGATACGAATTATGACTTCTACGTAGATATGCGAAATACATTTGAACTTGAAGCAATGAGTGCTTACCATGAAATTCAAAATGTTGCTGATAAGGCAGTTAGTTCACAAGCAAATATCACAGCATTTTTAGAAGAAATGAATAATAAGTTAGCTACAGAATCATTAAAACGTCAAACACAATTGTTAGGTGAAATGGTTATATCTGGTTCCGAACAAATGAAATTACGTTATAACTTAAACGATTAATTATAAACAAAATGAAAAGTTATCATTAAGTTGATAACTTTTTTTGTAACAATTATTTTAATTACTAGATTTAGGCAGCACTTTTGAGTAATATGGTACCATTTCATATGCTAGTAAAAATCAAATTTAGATCACTTAAATATGGTTTATATAATTCTTATTATAATGATAACAAGTATAATAATATGCTTTTTGCTAAAATTAACGTTTTTAAAAATCTTTAAGCTTTCTTTGATTTCACTTATTGTAAAATAAGATTCGTGATTGGAGAAAGTTAATGGTTAAAACGATAAGTCAGTTAATTCGAAAAAAACGTAAGGCACTTAGTCTAACAATTGAGCAGCTTGCTGAAAAGTCTAACGTTTCTATTAGTTTGATTTCTAGAATTGAACGAGGGGACGTTGCTAATATCAGTATTAATAAATTATCTGATATTGCCAGTGCGCTAGAATTGGAATTGTCAGACTTCTTTAGTAGGCAACAGTTTTCGGATATACCTACTTTAGAATTATTACAATATTTTAGTACGTTAACAGATGAGAAACGTGAGAAATTATCAAAATCAATTCTTAGAATTATTCAATTATAAATGATAATGATTAATAATGGATTATGTTATTTTTTTATAGAATGCACAATTTTTCTGTCTTTGTATTCTTTAGTTAAATTAATTTCAATTATTTTAGGTTTTAAATTTTTCGATAACTTTAAATTGGATAGTAATAAATTAGAATTGTCCATGGTAGATCGTCATCTTCAAATAATAGATCTTAACCAAGAAACTTTCCTGGTTAAGGGTTATTTTAGTAGGAAATTGAATTAATTTAACTTAGATGTCAAGTTAAATGATAGATAAGATATCGTTAGTATTTGGAGAGAAATTAGAATAAAAAATGACATGAAATAGGTTAAATGTTAACATAAAGAGGATAATAATTCTGGGGAATAAGTTATTTTTTAAGTATGGTATTGGGGATAAAAATTTAACTCAAAAAAATATTTATGTTAATGATTGGAAATACTCGGAGGTAAGCATTTGTACAAGAAAAACATTCTCGATAAACAAGAATGGCTAATTTGCGAAATTATTTAAATATTAGCTTTGAACGAAACTGGTTTATCAAGAAAACGATTACGTGAGCAATTAAATGTTTCTGAAACGGCTGTAAAAGTTGCTTTACAACAATTGGATAAAGATTTAAATTCCGGGGATGAACCCTACATGATTATTACAAAAAATAACGTCCAATTATTAGGTAAAGGCGAAATGAATTTTAATCAAACGATTTATCGGTATATAAAAAAATCGATAAATTATCAGATTTTAATGGCCTTTTATACTAAAGGTAATGCAAAAGTTGAGAATCTAGATACTAAATTAAATGTCAGTGAGGCTTCTATTTTTAGAAGGATTAAGCGATTAAATTCTCTTTTAGAAGAATTTCATGTGAAAATTTCTCATGGTGTGATGTTAGGTAACGAAAGTCAAATTCGCTTTTTTTATTATTCATTGTTTTTAGGAATTGATTTTAAATTCGAACAATCAAGTGAAAATGGCATTATTATGGCAGTCATCCAACGGTTTGAGGAATATTTTGATTTTAATGTGAATGATAGTAGTTTAGTTAGAGTAAAGCTTTGGTTAAAAGTAACAAGTCAACGAATGATGGTTAACGATCAAGATAATCGTAGTATTTCAGTTGTTTTAGAAGACATGATAAAAAATAATTCTTTGTTCGATAGCGTTGAAGAAGAATTTGGCGAAATTGTTAAAGAGTTTAAGCATAAAGTTGATATTCATTTTGAAAGTGCACTACTTTACGCTTGGACCACGGCTTTTGTGCCAGTACCATGGAGCACCTTTGTTGCCCATGATTTCGTGGCCGTTAATCGTAAAAATAATAATAAATTGCAACAAGCTGTTGAATTTTTAGAAAATGGCTTTGAGAATAGCTTAGGTATTCAGGTTGCTGGAGGCGATTTAAGTGAGTCTTTATATCCAATTTGTACAGAAGCCTTTTTATTTCACGGCGTTTTAAAATCTGCTAGTACAGATATGATGGAAGATTATCGCCTTAGAAAAGATAATGAGTTAGTTCTTAAAAATGTAAAAAATGCCATGAGTGCAATGATTGAAGAATCGAAGGGCGATCCCGAATGGTATGCCTTTTATTCAAGGTATGGTGACTCATTTATCAAGACGATTATGTCAATTTTTAATGCGCGTTTATTGGCAAAAGAAAAATTATTAACGGTAGGTGTGGATTTAAATACTGAGGAGCGCGTTAAGGAAATGTTTATGATGTACGCCAGTCGGGAATTAAATATTAATTTACGAGTCAACATAGATGTTTACGAGTCTACTAAGAATTATGATTTAGTTATTACAAATTTTATGAGCAAAAATTATTTGAATTCAGCACTGGAGACATATATTATCACTGGATTAGGGACGGATAGTGATGTACTTGGCGTTGAACAAGAATTAATAGAGATACTTAAAAAATATTATCATACTCAATGATAATATTTTTTTGATTTGAATTAGTTATAAGCCTAAAAAAAGAGTAGATTTCTCTACTCTAAATTAACTATATTATTAAATATTCAGATATCGTAAAGCAAGTTGACAGTAAGTCATATTTGCCCAAGAAAACCAGTCTCTAGTAAATTGACTTGGGTCATTAACGTTAATTCCTTCATGACATTGTAATGTGTCATCATCGGTTTGACTAATGATATCTAAATTATTTTGCATAATTTCCGGATTATTTGATGTTAATCCCTCCATCGCTAACGAAATCGGCCAAATATATTCCTTTGGTGTATGAGGACTGCCAATCCCTTTTAAATATTTTCCCGAGTAATAATAGGGATTTTGATCACTCAGAATAAATTTACGCGTTTTTTGGTAGATAGAGTCATCAGGTGAAATATAACCAATAAATGGGAGAGATAATAGACTAGGTACGTTAGCATCGTCCATTAAATTGATATTACCTAAGCCATCAACCTCATAGGCAAAAATAGTTTCATTAGAATTTGGAGCTGATACGATTCCAAAATTTTCAATTCCAGATTCAACTTCAGATCGGAGACGACTTATTCTTTTAAGTAGCTCGACTGGAGCTGGTTGTGTTTTAGATAAGGTAAGCAACTCATCTAGGACACAAATGATATAGCAATTACCTGGAATATGATAACCATATAAGCAGGCATCATCACTTGGGCGGAAACCACTCCAAACCATACCTGTATACCCAATTGGTGCACCTTTACCACCATGACTCAATGTGTCTGTTGAGGGACCATTAGAACGATTAAAAATATAATCGGAAGTTTCATGATGTTGTTCCGTAATAAAGGTATCCACAATTAACTTTACAGTTTGCCAAAAGTTACTGTCTAAATGTTTTGAATATCCAGATTTTTGATAAAGTTCTGATGCCAAATGGATAGGGGCGCATAATGAATCAATTTCAAATTTTCTCTCCCAAACGAGATCAGATATTGGAATATTTGATTTATCAACTGTGTAGTGTGCACCAGAACTAGTTTCGTTAAATGCATTTGCATAAGGATCATGTTTAATATAGGCAAGTTGTTGATTAATAACGCCATGGATGAGATATGTTATTTCTGGAATCTTATCTGTTAGTGAAAGATAAGGTAGTATCTGAAATGTCGAATCTCTGAGCCACATGGCAGGAATATCTCCTGTAGCAATGAATATATCTGAATCATTTTGTACTTTAACCGTATTTGTTAGTGTATCAATGAATACATTACGAAATAATGCAGTAGATTTTTTTGAAGAAAGTGAAATTGTTTCTGAATAATCCGTAACTTGTTTAATTAGTTTTTCTTGATTTATCATTTAAATACCTCAAATCGTAAGTTATCATAATTACTTATTTAATTGGAAAGATACCGTAAGTTCTAATTTCTCCTGGACCAAACGATAGTAAATCAACGGTGGTAACTTTTGAATTAATGAAATGGCTAACTTTACCATTTAAATCGAGTTCAGCAATGTTACAAGTAGTATTTAATGAGAGATTGCCAGGTTGATTGATAACGTTATCAGTTGGATTATAAAGACGAAGTTCAAATCCAGTTTTATCATCTGATATTGAAAAACTACTCATAATGACCTTTAAATTTTGAACGGACATAATTGAATTGTGATTAACGTTAGTCTTTGCTGGATTCATCATGAAATATTGTAAAGGTGTTGAGAAGCGATTTATTATTTGATCTTGATAGAAAAGTTCATTTTGACTTAATTGGCGATGCTTATTTTGAAGTTCAATAGGCTTGAAGTCAGCTTCAACAACTAGCCCACCTTCAAATATTAATTCTTTATTTAATTGACTATCCGGAGTTGATACAATTTTTGTTTGTAGACCTGAAGCATCTGAGGGACGGCGCATTAAGTCAGGACGTCCTAAGAAACCTACTCCTCTAAACAATGTAATCGCTAATTTATCAAAAGATTTATCAATTAATTGAAAATCTTTCGTACCTAAGGTTAGAAAAGACCAACTTACTTCTTTATTATGTGAATTAGCGAAATGAATCATTGGTCGCATACTTGTTGGTTCTTCCTTATAACCAATTTGTTCCCAGTCTTTAAGGTGTTTGTCTTCAGTAGGACGTTCAATGATACCAAATGGGGTATCTGCGAACGAGCTAACGACATTCGTTAATTGTGTATTTAAAATAAGTCGCATACGATGATCAAGAATAGTATTATCAATGTGCATCTTAAATTTAATAACGTTAGAATTTTTTGTTAATGTTAATGTTAATTGATAATTTAATCGACCAGTTTTAGTTTTTAGTGCACGCTCCTCTAAGTTGATTGGTAAGGTCCACGAACCAGTAATTGACATAATTTGATATAATTTTCCTGATTTAAATGTTATTGAATCAGATTTTGAAAAATCTAAAGTTAATAACCAATCTTTGAATGCAGGAGAGTAGTCATACGTATCACCCTCATCACCGCTATCTTCAATTGTCATAAAATTAGAATATGAGTGATTATCAAACTTTGTTTTAAGATTTAATTGCCCGTCATCAAAAGAAATTTTGTAGAAATCATTTTGAATATCAGTAGATACTTCTAATGTATTTACTGGGTTGTTTTCAGAGACGGACTGAATGCAGTAGCCAGTCCAATCTGTAGCTGATATGATCGTTTTAAAAGCAATTTTAGTAATATAATAAAAATCATCAGTCATTTCAGTTTGATCACGGCGTAAAACTGCTGCATTTTCTTCCTTTTGATAAATAATATCAAAAGGAACATCAATGCCGTCTATTGTTTTAAGATTAAAATTAGCAAAAGAAGTACTAACTTCGAATTCACGAATTTCATTAACTGGTAAAGGAAGTGGATTCCAAGCAAATAAATTTAATTGTTTTTTATCTGAAATAGAAATACTTAGTTTACGAAGTAGATAATCTTTGAGTGAAAGAGATAATTGATCTGCCACAATTCCACGATGTAAGATATCTTGATTTGTTTTATCACTGTTACAGCCACCGGAACTATCATGAGCTTGTCCACGGGCAATAGTCTTCCAAATATCATCAATTAAACCTTGCTTTTCAGATATACCCTGATGTGTAGCAATAGCCATTAAAGGCTCGACTTCATAAGTCATTCTCCGTTCTAATTTATCGTAAAGCTGTTTTAAATCGTAACGAGAAGAATAGATTCCTCGATGTATTTTAGAATCTGATGGATCAATGAATTCTCCATTAAATGATGGTAAATTGGACTCCTTAGCTAATGCATCAAAAAATTTTGGATACGTACTTTCTTGAATAACAGAATCAGATTGTAAAAGAACACTATTAGCAGTTGCAAGTCTATCTTTTAAATTATGATCGATAGCTCGCTGGTCGCCACCAATTGGTAAAACAAGATTGTCAGATGTAGTATTCGTTGAGATTTTCTCCGTTAAATCGAAAAAGTTATCATTTTCAACTAAATCTACACCTGCATAATAGCCATTTTTAATATTAGCAACTAAAACTTTGGAGGAGTCATTACTTGTCCAGTAAAAATAGCGGGAATCGTTTTCTGTAGGGAACCCACGCCAGAAAACGGTGCTATTAATACCAAATCCATTATATATTTTTGGCATATCTTGTCCTTGTCCAAATGAATCTGGGAGATACCCAACTTTCATTACGCCACCTAAATTGTCAGCTAGCTTTGATCCAATTCTGATATTGCGAACAATAGATTCTCCAGAAGTAACCATTTCATCAATTTGAGTATACCAAGGTCCAATGAGTAAACGACCCATAGAAACATATTTTTTGATAAGATCTTCTTTTTCTGGAGCTGTATTTAGATAATCATCAATAATTGACATCTGTCCATCTAATAGATAATAATCTAGTTCATTTTTAGATAATGCCTCAAAAGCTTCGTCCATATGGAAGGCAAATTGAATTCGAGCCTCTTGACGTGTAAAATACCATTCAAAATCCCAATGAGTATGTGCGATTGCATGAATCTGTTTCAAATGAAACACCCTTTCTTCTCTTGAATTAAATTCAGATTATTCTGTAACCATGTCTGCATCCAATTTTCTTGCTTCTGCACGTTCATGGCGTTGGTTGATAATAACAAATGGAGCATATAGTGCAGTATCTAAGACAACTAAAACAGCAGTTAAAACGACTGGGCTTAGATGGAATGCACCTAATACCCAAGTGCTAATGAAAATAGGTTCATTACCAGAATTTAAAACTACAAGAGGTACAACCCAACCGATTGAAGTTACAACATATGCAATAATTGCATTTGTGACAGGTACAACAATCCATGGAATGAACATTAGTGGATTTAAAACAATAGGTAAACCGAAAATAACAGGTTCATTAATACCAAAACAACTTGGAATGAAACCTAGTTTTGCAACTTCTCGCTCTTTTTCACCTTTATTTGTGAAAATCAGCATTGCAATAATTAAACCAAATGTTGCACCAGAACCACCAATCATGGCGTAAACATTTGTCATTGTATTAGGTGAAATTGAAATATCAGCAAAACTTTGAGTTTCAGCAAATTTTGCAACGTTTTTAAGGAATAGTGGTAACCAGAAGGCTGAAATAACGCCCCAGACGATATTGAAACCATGTAAACCAAGGAACCAAAGGATTTGTTCTAATAAAATAACAATAATAATAGCTGGAAGCCCAACACCAACGCTTAACATTGGTGAGATAACAATATCAGCAATCATTTGTACTAATGAAACATAGCCAAGTGACTGTATTGTAATTCTTACGATACCAAAAATAATAAGTACTTCGGAAATTGGAATTAATGAGAAAAATGAATCGAAAACATTTTGTGGTACGTTACCAGGCATTTTAATCGTGAACTTACTTCTTGCGAATCGAGCGAACAACGAAACGGCAAGCATTCCAACAATTAAGGCTGTAAACATACCTTCATAACTAAAGAATGAAGTTGAAAAACCTTCAACAACTTTAGCTTTGCTATCCAAAAAGTTAACGTTATTAGGAATCATGACGAAGTATGCTGCGAATGCCAATAATGTGGCAATAATTGGATTTAAACCTTTATTTTTTTCGTCCTTTTTTAATTCCATTGCATACGAGTATGCTGATGAAAAAACAACGATTAGTGCAACAATACCAAGAGTAGCAGTACCAATGTAGCCGAATAAGTCACTAATACTTGTTAAAATGACATTATGAATATCTTTTGCTTTAATTAATGCATCAAGTTCCATTTTGATTAGATTTGAGAATGATCCGACAACAGTAAACGGAATTGTTCTAACAAAGGCATTCTTAATAGCTTGTAAAATGGTATTTCTTTCAACCCATGCTGAAACTTTTAAGAGTGGCCCCTGGATTTTTTCTAAGTTAAAATGCATAATAAAGACTCCTTTTAATTTTGTTTATAGAAAGCGCTTTCTATAAACAAAGTATAACAACATCTTTTTAATTTGTAAATACATATTTAAATGAAACGTGTTTACAAATTAAATTATATAATATAATATGTATATACAAATGTATAGAAATGAGGTAGACAAATGTACAGATATCGAGAAATATACTCAGATATTAAACGAGATATTTTAACAAATCATTATCGTGCCGGGGCTTTACTGCCAACTCAAGAAATATTAACCGAAAAATACCAAGTTTCTAGATTAACGTTAAAAAAATCATTAAATTTACTAATTGATGAAGGATTAGTTTATAGTAAGCAAGGGTCAGGGACGTATGTGCGACCAAGAATGGATAGTCAATCTACGGAGATGTTGCCTCTAGATTTACCTGTTGGTGTCACATATTCACATCGAGATCAAAAAATATCAAGTAAATTAATACATTTTAATGCCCGATTACCAACAGAAATAGAACAAAAAAATCTACAAATATTATCTAATGATCCAGTTTATGAAATTAAAAGGGTTAGATTGATTAATAAAAAGGTCTATAGTTTTGAGCACTCAGTGATGCCGGTCTCAATTGCGCCTATCGATGAAAAGGTATTATCAGGATCCGTGTATGACTATTTAGGGAGTCACGCGAACTTACAGTTAACAGATGCAAGACGAGTGGTTTATGCTGAACCAGCAAACAAAGAAACTAGTCAAGTTTTAGAAGTTTCCTTGGATAGTCCAATTTTTGTAATTGATCAAATCGCTTATGATCAAAAAGGCCGCGCCTTTGAATATTCGACGTCAAGATTTGTGAGCAATCATAATAAATTTGTCTTAGATGTTCATTTAAATAAAAACAACTAAAAAAGAGATTCCTGCAATATACTTTTTTTTAACCGATTTTAAAATAGGATAGCATAAAGTAGAGTAGTTTGTGATCGTAACTAGCAGTGATATTGTGGGACAATACGCGATATGTGTTGAAGTAATAAATAAAGTATGGAAAGGAGGATGCAACAATGATAATAAGACAAGAAGAAATAGAAAACGATTATAGTTTTTCACAATCTACCTTAAACGTAATTGTTATGGATTCAAAAATAACCAGCATTTCTTTACCCGAATTGAATTAATTTTGCATAAGAAAAGGCATCTGTCTTTCGACAAATACCTTAGTATTCCGCCACCAACACCAGTTGACAAAGAGCCCTTTTTAAAAGAATAATCAGTTAATCTTTAAATCTGAGCGGTATTAAAATTGAACCGAGTGGTTATTTAATACTGATTCAAAATCTCAAAATAACATATATAAAAAAATTCCCTTGAAATATCTAGACATTAGGTAAATAATGTGGGTGTAGCGAACTGTGTAGGAGTAAAAATGATATGGGGGTTAAAAAGATTTGGTTCGCGGAAATAATATGTAGGGGTGATTAAATGAATATGCTAGTTAGTGATTTTGATGGAACGATTTTGAGAGGTGACTTTGTAGATAAGAATACAAGAGAGACTATTGCGAAACACAACAAAGAAAATGATCTCTTTGTTGTGGCCACCGGAAGATCTCCAAAATCGATAGTCAATGCGAAAGAAAAATATGGTCTACCTGAGTTTAACTACGCTCTAGCATCAAATGGCTCAATAGTAATTGATAGTAGAGGTCAGATTATTAAAGCATTCTATCTGAACGGGGAGCAGATCAATGCGATAAAAGAAATAATTAATAAATACTTGAGTTCAATCGAACGAATTATGATTTCAAGTAGTGACAATGAATTACGTAGTTTCGATAAATTAAATCCTAGCTCGGATAATATTTGTTCAATTACTGTCGTAGCAAGTACTAAAATTATCAATGCTATAAGTGAGAAAATAGCAACGAAAAGAATATTGAATTTCAATCGCAATGGAAAATACTTAGACATTACGCGTGTGGGTATTGATAAGAGTACTGCAATTAATTGGTTGGTTAACATAAAAAAAGTAAATATTAATAATGTGTATTCTGTCGGAGATGATTATAATGATATAACAATGCTTCAAAGCATTAATAAGTCATTTACTTATAATGATAGTCCGTTGCCTGTCAAGACTGCTGCTAGATATTTAATAAATGTATACAGTGATATAAGTAATTATGTGAAGAAAGAAGTAGAATAAATGAAATCGCTTACATCGGCAACTAATCGTTTCTTCAATTCCAGAATTTTGACTGGAATCAAAGATGGGATGATATATACCATCCCCATTACAATTGTAAGTTCTATTTTCATTATTCTTGTACAATTTGATATTAATCCCGATTTGAAAGTCTTAATGAATCGATTGATTACTTTTTCGTTCAACATTTTAGGTGTAGTAAGTTGTTTAGGAATTGCTTTTTCGATGACTAAAAACGAAAAATTAAAACTAGAAACAACTATTACCGCACTAATTTCATTTTTAGTTCTTTGTGGAGCAGAAAATGTAAAAATAGTAAAGAATATAACCATTGATTGGATTGGAAGCAAGGGGATTATTGCAGCGATGTTAATCGGAATACTCATCCCTATTTTCTTTGAAAAGATTGTTAACTTAAGGATTGGAAATAAAGTTTTTAAAGATTTACCGAGTAATGTTGGAATAGCTTTTGAGTCTTTAATTCCGATGTTTTGTTGTTTTATTGTTATAGGTGTCGTTCAATTTGTATTTCAATTTATCATAAAAAGAACCTTCGTAGAGACTATTTATACTCTTTTGCAGCTTCCTTTACAAAACTTATCGGACACGTTTTTTGGTGTGATTTCTATCTCGGCATTGATTTCAGTTTTTTGGTTTTTTGGCATTCACGGTAATTCCGTTATTGGTGGAGTAATAACACCGATTTTATTGACAAATACTATTGAAAACCAGTCGATTATAGCAGCACACCATAATCTAACAATAGTGAATGGAGCGCATATAGTAACTCAACAGTTTTTAAATCAATTTATTACTATGACAGGAAGCGGTATTAGTATAGGGCTTATTCTATCAATGATTATTTTTTCAAAAGAGTCAGGTAATCGCAAGCTAGGATTAGGTGCTTTTGTACCTTGTTTATTTAATATTAACGAACCAATAGTTTTTGGACTACCAATTGTATTGAATCCATACATGGTAGTACCGTTCATTTTTATTCCAGTTATTACCGGAATGTCTTTATATCTTTGTATTCTATATGGAGTTATTCCGCCGTTTAACGGTGTCATTCTTCCGTGGATAACACCACCATTAATTTCAGGCTTTTTGCTAGGAAGTTATAAATATGTTGTGTTTCAAATCGTAATTATCATTATGTCTTTTGTTGTTTACACACCGTTTTTAAAGCTGTACGAAAATAATAGCACTAAGTTAGTCTTAAAGGGAGCGCATAGTAATGGAAAATTTTGATATATCCGTAATCATTCCAACCTACAATCGGAATAAATTACTTGAAATTAGTTTGCAGTCACTACTTAAACAAAAACTGAATAATACGACTTTTGAAGTAATAGTTGTCGATGATGGATCGTCTGAAGAAACAATCTCAATTGTTAAGGCATTTGAGACATCACTGAATATTAAGTACTATTATCAGTCGGATAATGGATTTAAGGTTTCTGAAGCGAGAAATGCTGGAGCAAATATCTCTGGGGGTAAATATCTCGTATTTATTGATGCTGGTATTGCAGTTTGTAGTACATTTGTGAGTGAGTACCATAGAATTTTAGTAAATAATGAAAATAGTTTTGTGATTGGTTATGTTGCGGGATTTGATGATCATGATAAATATAAACAGGCAATTATTGATAACTTTAATGCGGCGGATGTCGATGGCACGATTCAAGTATTATTGAATTTAAATGCGTATGATCGCCGTGAATCAGTATACCAGTCAATGGGAGATGATTTGTCTAAGTGGCCAGCACCATGGGTAATTGGTTGGTCATGTAATATTGGAATATCAAAAGATGCCTATCAAAGAATCGGAGGATTCGATGAGGCTTACACAACTTATGGTGGAGAGGATGCAGATTTCGCTATTAACGCATTTGTGCATCATATTAGATTTATCCTTGATAGATCTGCGATTGCAGTTCACTATCCACATGAAAAAAATAAAAATACAGTAAGCACCGAAGAAGCTAAAAAATATACGCTAAGGAAAAGAAAATATATGTTCAATAAATATGGTTTAAGCTCAATTAGAACTTGGATTGGAACTAAAACGGAATTATTAAATGGAGAGTTGAGTAAAGCTGGTGGAAATAATGAAAACTAAGAACGTTGTTGATTTACACAATTTTATAGACGTTAATGATGAGAGATTGCGTAATGGTATGTTGAAGCAAACTGTTGTTGATTTTTTGGATAATTTTAATTATGTGGATCTAACTAGATTAAATCATTCATACACTGCAAATAGTAGCCAAATATCAAAGAGTGCAATTATTGAGGGGAATGTGTATATCGGTGAAAATGTTATTATTCAGGGGTTTGCTTACATCAAAGGCCCAGCAGTCATCAAAGACAATGCATTGATTGGGAAAAGTGCATTTATTCGAGGTGGCTGTTATATTGGGGAAAATACTATAATTGGGCATTCCTCGGAGATTATTAATAGTGTGATTCTGGATGATACGCATATTGCACACTTTAATACAATAACGCGGTCTTTTATTGGAAGTGATGTAAACTTTTCAGCTTATGCGTCGACTTCCAGCTTTAACTTGTATGATGAAATTGACGCGACTGGATGGCATAAAACAAAAAAAATTTTTTTCGATGATAAAACATATTTAAAAACAAGTTCAAAATTTGGAGCCATTATAGGTGATCACTGTCGCATTGGAGCTTACACTATGACATATCCAGGTGTTACAATGGGGAAAAATTGTGTTGCGTTGCCACATCTCATGATTAAAGAGGGTTTTTATGCAAATGACAGTAAATTATACTTACAAGATTATTATACTCACACAGTAAAAAAAGGATGTTAGACAAATGGGATCAAGAATAATGCATTTATCAATTGCACAAGTAATAAATAATAAGCATGGGTTTGGAAATGATTTTTTAATTGGAAGTATTACTCCAGATGTTAACAAAAATTCGAGAACACCCAAAGAGCTTACGCACTTTATGGTGAAACGCGAAGATGGAGAACATGATATGTTTCCAAACATGTTTCTAGAGGAGTATGGAACATGTTTGAATACGTTTCAACTAGGATATTATCTTCATCTTATATCTGATGATATTTGGCTAAAAACTGTTTATAAAAAATATATTTTAGAAAACATGAGTTATAGTAAGGATGAAGCGCTACGAAGATTCTATTTAGACTTTCACTATTATAATGGTATTCTGATAAAACAATATAAACTGGTAACTTTGAAAAATAACAAATACTTATCGACTGGGGTCAACGAAATAATTGATCGTGATATTAGTGAAATTATTGAAGACTTGGATGCTGATTTTGATGATATGTCTATCGAAGACTTTCCAGGTTTACTTAAAAAAGAGGATGTAGAACAATATATTAACGTTTGTGTAAAAGAATTTGAAATTTTTCTCTTGAAAGGCAGCTATGATGGTGTTAAATTTGTTTTTTATAACGATTTTTAGAAACAAAAATCTATATTATATAGTTTAAAAAAGTTGAAATCATTAAGGCGCTGCAACTATAATTTGAAACCTGGTGAACGGTTTAAATGATGGTCATTTCAGAATTAGATAGTTCTAACTCACAGAAAGTTTCAATTTTAATTCGTTCAGATTAGGTTATACTAGACAAAAGATCAGTTCCTAGAAAGTGTGTTTGTGGTAAACACCATTTTAAAGGAAGCTGACCTTTTTTGTCCGAACAGCGTTCGGATTAATTTTACAAGCTACCAAGAAGTAACAAAAATTAGCCATACTCCTTGCAGGAATCTCTTTTTTAGTTGTTTTCAATTATTCGTTTAAAGCTTTGTAAGTTTGAATTAAAGGCATGTTTAGCGATTGGCATGAGTAATTTTAATGGTAAATGTGAATGATCATTTTCAGACAAGTAAAAATTTTCTTCTAATAATGTTGTTGCATTTTTACTAGTCAAATTAAAAATTAGAGTGTATTCGAGTTTTCCTCCGGTACTTTCATAGTAGATTGTATCATTTTCTGAACTAACAGAAATTTCCTCATTTTTATTCAAAGCAGAATCTGTTCTGTGAATATTGAATTTATTGTTGTCAATTGGCTGTACCTGAATAATATCAGGTATCCATTTCAGTAAAGTTTCCGGATTTTTTAAAAACAACGCGATTTTTTCTTTACTTGATTTGATTGAAATAACATTTGAAAATAGTGGTTTTTCCATAGGATGAAACCTCCTTTTATTTGATGACTTCATCCTATCCAATTTGAGTAAAAATTAAAAATCAGTATTCTGATATTCTAAATATTTTTATAAATTTGTTCATTAAAAAGGCCAGTTAGTAGCTGTTGCTTTTCAGTAGCGGCTAAAAAATTATCTTTATCTTCTGCTCTTTTTGCAATTTGAGCCATTAAATAAAAAGAGTTGGCTAACATATAGTGTGAGTTATGATCAGTAGCGAATTTAACAGACTTGTTTATCCAATTAAGAGACATTGTTAAATTATTGAGCTTAAAATAAATAAGTGCTGTCAAATAGAATAAAATATTTTGATTTTCTTCATAAAATAATTTATTAAAGTCCATAAAAGTCTGATCAATATATTTCTCAGCCTTATTTTGTAAATTTTGCTTTGCATATATAAAGGCCAAAGAGACGGTACCAAGTCGGGTAAGGGTATCTGGCAGAATTTTATTACTGGAAGCAAGGGACAACTTAATATATTTTTCGGTAGCAATCAATTTATTTTCAGTATGTAGAGTTGCAATACCGATATAATAATAGTATGCCTGAAGTTGCTTATCCGTTTTTAAATTATTGGTAACCGTTTCTTTATTTAGAAACTGGAGTAACTCTTTGTATTGGTGTTGATTACATAACTTAGATACACGTTCATTGAATTCATTTTCTGAACTGATATCAAAATTTTCCAGAAGACTTATTTGGTCTAAAGTAATCGATAATTTATGACATAGTTGGATTAAGAGCTGTGCATTAGGTATGTATTTATTATTTTCAATAGCACTAAGCATCGATTGCGCACAAATATCTTTGGAAACTTCTTTTTGAGTTAAGTGTAGCGATTGGCGAGTTTCTTTTAAAATTAATCCTAAGCTATTAGGCATGATATAACCTCTTTCTAGTTTGAAAAAGTTAAACAGTAATTACTGGGATAATAACATAATGGGGCATAATGATAAAATTTCATGATTAATAAATCAAACTACCATTTTTCAATCATGTCGCGTACAATTAACCTACAATTGAATGTTAAAATTTAAATAATTTGAGAATTAACAAAAGGGGATAGAATCATGCGTGCAGAATTCCAAAAGCAACATACTGAGACCTATCAGATAGACAACCATAAAGGTCTAAACGGCTGGATATCTTTCTTCTTGAGCCTTAGTTTAATCGTACTATTTGTGACAAGTGTCTTAAAAATAACCGTTTTGAATCAAACTTATACTGAAGAAAAAATTTTAACAGATTCGAACGTGACACTTGTGACACGACAGATGAATGATGGTATTTCAAGTATTGCGACATTAAATGATGTGCCAACGTCAGCTGTTAAAGATGCTTTAACGAATCAACAAGTTACTAACATTGCGAAAAATAGTTTTAGTAACGTATATGCTGGAAAACAAACTGTCATCAATCCAACTGAGATTACCAATCAAGTTGCTAGCAACGTTATGAAAAAAACGGACACATCAAATCCGTTGGTTAGCGCTAAAATTGATGGGATTGTCGCAACTTTTAAAAGTAATTTAAGTGAATATTTGACGAATAATATCCAAACGCCATATCTTTCAAAAATTGCTAGTACAGTTAGTTCGGTAAAAGTAATAGTCCAAACAGCCTTTATGTATAGTTTAATAGCTTCTGTTATTTTTGCGCTACTCTTACTGGCTATTAATCGGGCATTCTTTATACCGCTTAAATACGTCGGATTCAGTGCAATCTGGAGTGGTGTTCTAGTTTCAATTGGTTCTGCAATTGCCTTGTACAGTGGCCTAATTGGTATTGTGTCTAGTAAAGCTTCTGTTTTTACTGATATTGTGAATAATTATATCAGTGACACATTTAATACCATGTTAGTGGGTAGTTTAATTTTACTTGCTGTTGGTCTAGTATTCTGGTTAATTGGTCGTAATAAAAAATAAAAAGCAACTGATGTTCAGATTAATTTCTGAATACCAGTTGTTTTTATTTGGAACTATTCCTAAGTGTTAAGGTTGTTCCAATGGTAATAATCTGAGGGATAATTTCAGTCATCGACATTTGATTGACTAATAGTTCTGCAGCAGATTGACCCATTTTTTCTGTATAAACTTTAACTGAACTAAGCGTTGGGAAAGTATATTCAGCAATAGATGTGTCATTAAAACTAATTAAACTGATTTGTTCAGGCACTTTAATTGATATTTCATTTAATGCACGTAATGCACCGACAGCCATTGCGTCATTTGCAATAAACAACGCTTCTGGTAAATTATCTGATTGATCATTTAATAATTTCAAGGTTAATTGATAACCTGATTCTGGCGTGAAATCGCCTGTATAAACCCATTCGGGATGGTAGTTGCTAGTACGTTCTAAGTGATTTTTAAAGTGAGTGAAGCGGGAATCTGGGCCTAAATTGACATCATCAAATGTACTTTCTTGTCCTGCAATCATGCCAATTTTAGTTAAATTTTGTTTTTTAAAATGGTCAATAACGGTTGTAACTGGCGTTTTGAAATCAGTCATGACGCAACTAATACCAAAATTTAGTGTGTTCATATCAACAAAAACTAAATTAGAATTTAGTTCTTTAAATCCGGCTATTTGTGCTGCACTGTATTTACCGATAACAATAGCACCAAGAGTATCAGTCAAGGCGCTAAATTGATCATTTTGGAAAAAACGTGTAATTTCATAACCGAGTTCAATTAATTTACGTTCGATACCAATTCGAATTGAAAGGTAATACAGGTCATCTAATTCTTCTTTTTCTGTATACCATTCGATAATAGCAATCTTACCTTGAGGTGTACTGGATTTCTTTTTATTTTTTGAATAATTTAAACTTTCAGCTGCTTCAAAGATTCGTTTACGTGTATCGTCGCCAACGGATAATGTTTGATCGTAATTTAACACGCGAGAAACAGTTGCATTAGAAACTTTTGCCAACTGTGCAATGTCTTTAAGTGTTGCCATGACTACCTCCTGATTGATTGGTTATGTGTATCAGTTTACCATAATAAAAAGAATGTCGTAAAAAGATTGTAATTTTAGTAAATATTTAGTAAAATGAAAGCGGTTAATAAATTGGAGGAAAATATAATGAAAATTAATGAATTAAAGAGCGAATTTAAAGATGTTTACGGTGTGGACGCAAATGCAAGTTACTTCTCACCAGGTCGTATCAACTTAATTGGGGAACATACTGATTACAATGGTGGACATGTTTTCCCAACAGCAATTACATTAGGCACATATGCAGTTGCAACAAAACGTGATGATACAACAATTAATATCATGTCAAATAACTTTAAAGATAATGGCGTTGTCTCATTTGATTTAAGTGATTTATCATATCAAAAAGAACATAACTGGGCTAATTATCCAAAAGGGATGATTGTTTACTTGAAAGAGCAAGGTTATGTTATTGATAAAGGATTAGATATTTTACTTGAAGGTAACATTCCAAATGGTGCTGGTTTATCATCATCTGCATCAATTGAATTATTGATGGGTGTTATTTTAGAAGATCAATTTAATTTAGACATTGATCGTGTTGATCTTGTTAAAACAGGTGTCATGGTAGAAAATAAATTTATCGGTGTTAATTCAGGAATTATGGATCAATTTGCAGTCGGTATGAGTAAAGCAAATCATGCTATCTTACTGGATACAAATACACTAGATTACGATTTAGTACCAATTGATTTAAAAGACAACGTTATTATTATTATGAATACAAATAAACGTCGCGAATTAGCAGATTCTAAATATAATGAACGACGTAGTGAATGTGAAGCAGCATTAGCATTATTACAAGAGAAAAATGATATTAAATCATTAGGTGATTTGGACAATGCTAGCTTTGATTTACAAACATACTTAATCCAAAAAGAAAACCTTCTAAAACGTGCGCGTCATGCAGTTTCAGAAAACCAACGGACGATTATGGCTCAAGAAGCTTTGAAAAATGAAGATTTAGTACGTTTTGGTAAATTAGTTAACGCTTCACATGTTTCATTACAATTTGATTATGAAGTAACGGGTATTGAACTTGATACACTTGTTGAAACAGCATGGGAACAACCAGGAGTACTAGGTGCTCGAATGACTGGTGCTGGTTTTGGTGGTTGTGCAATTGCCATTGTTGCTAAAGACAAAGTTGACGCATTTGAAAGTGAAGTGGGTCGTATCTACGAAGAAAAAATCGGTTATGCACCAAGTTTCTATTTAGCAGAAATTGCTGATGGCGCTAAAAAATTAGATTAAGCATAAAGAGATAGAGGGAAAAACATGGATTCTAAACAATTAATTTCAAAATTCGTCGATAAAGTTATTCAGTTTGATCCAACGACTTATTCGACAGATGATAAAATTTATTTAGTAAACGTCGTTTTAGATTTGGTTGGTGAATCAGAGATAGAAGTAACTGAACCAGTTTCTGACACAATAATTGCTGTTAAAGACGAGCTACTTAATTTAGCAATCAAAAACGAGAAAATCAGTGCTCTAATCGCGGAGCAAGATATTCTTGGTGCTAAATTAATGGATCTGGTCACACCAATTCCAAGTCACGTGAATAAACATTTCTGGGATTTATACGCAAAAGACCCAGAGAAAGCTTTGGCTTATTTTTATGAATTAAGTCAGGCTAACGATTACATCAAAGTTGCGGCTATTGCGAAAAACATTGCTTATCAGGTACCAACAAATTATGGTGATTTAGAAATCACCATTAATTTATCTAAACCTGAAAAAGATCCAAAGCAAATTGCTTTAGCTAAAACAATGAAACAAACGGGTTATCCTAAATGCCAATTATGTATGGAAAATGAAGGCTATGCTGGAAGACTAGATTTCCCAGCTCGTCGCAATCATCGGATTGTACGATTTGATTTGGGGGATGCAACATGGGGCTTTCAATATTCGCCTTATGCTTACTTCAATGAACATTCAATTTTCTTAGATGAAAAGCATGAACCTATGGTAATTAACAAAACGACATTTTCAGATTTACTTCAAATTGTTAAAAAATTCCCGGGCTATTTTGCGGGAAGTAATGCAGATTTACCAATTGTAGGTGGCTCAATTTTAACGCATGAACACTATCAAGGTGGACGTCATGATTTTCCAATGGCAAAGGCAGAAATGAGTCAAACAATGCAATTTGCAGGATTTGATGACATTCAAGCAGGTATTGTGAACTGGCCAATGTCAGTCATTCGTTTAAATGGTGAAAATCCAGAACGATTAGCTGATTTAGCAGCAAAAATTTTAACGTCTTGGCAAGAATATAGTGATGCCGATGCACAAATTTTGGCAAAAGATGCTGACGGTACGCCACATCATACTGTGACGCCAATTTCTCGAATGCGTGACGGTCGTTATGAATTGGATTTAGTCTTGCGAGATAATCAAACATCTGATGAATTTCCAGATGGTATTTATCATCCACATGCTGATGTTCAACATATTAAAAAAGAAAACATTGGCTTGATTGAAGTTATGGGATTAGCTATTTTACCACCTCGTTTGAAAACTGAAATAACAGAGGTTGAGAAGTATCTAACAGATCAACCAAATGTCATGGCGGCTTATCATAAAACTTGGGCTGATGAAATTAAGCGTGATAATTCGATGATTTCTAAAGAGACGGTTAGTGAGCTCGTACAAAACGAAGTTGGAAAAGTCTTTATGCGTGTTCTTGAAGATGCTGGGGTTTATAAACAAGATGACCACGGCCAACAAGCATTCGTTAAGTTTATTAAACAAGTTTAAACGTAAAAAGATTAACTTATTTAAGTTAATCTTTTTTATTTAGAAATCAAATAGAAACTAACTGGTTAACGATAATTGTTAAGATAGTGTTAGAAAATTCTCTTTTTAATGTTTTGTGTTAAAATAAAATATATAATATTCTTACTAAAGTTGACATGCTGGTAATTATGAGAATTCTCGGAGGAATAAATGTACAAAAAAGATATTCTGGATCGACCAGAGTTTTTAATATGTGAAATTATTGAATTGCTATCATTAAATGAACATGGGTTATCAAGAAAAGTAATCTGTAATCGATTAAATGTTTCAAATACAGCTTTGCGAGTTGCACTAGAGTAATTGGATGGCGAATTCAATTCAGGTGATGAACCCTATATGATCATAAAAAAGAATAACATTCAATTTATAGGTAAAGGCAAAATTAATTTTTACGAAACGGTTTATCGGTATGTGAAAGAGTCTATTAATTACCAAATTTTAATGGCATTCTATTATGATGAAAATAGCAGTATTGAAAATTTGAGTCTTAGTTTAAATGTTAGTGAATCATCTATCTTCAGAAGAATTAAGCAACTTAATAATTTGTTGTCTGAATTTCAGATTAAAATTGCACATGGTGAGGTAGTTGGTTCTGAATTACAAATTAGATTTTTTTACTATTCACTATTTCTAGCGACAGATTTTAACTATAATGATACGATAGAAGCGGGCGTCATTCTTGAATACATTAAAGTATTTGAAACATATTTTAACTTCAATGTGAATGATAGTAATTTAATGAGGACTAGAATTTGGATGAAGGTCAGTGTTCATCGAATGATGCGAAAAGATCGTGATAATTGGGTGATTTCTGATGATTTAGCAGATATGATTGCAAATAATTCACTATTTAACCAAGTTGAAGAAAAGATGCAAGATATTTATATTAAGTTCTCAAATAAAATTGATGTTCATTTTGAGAGCGCCCTACTTTACGCTTGGACAACTGCTTTTGTTTCAGTTCCTTCAAGTGCTTACTTGTCCCGCGATTTTATTGCAATTAATCACACAAATAACACCAAACTTCAACAAGCTGTTAAATATTTGGAACAAGGATTTGAATCTAAATTAGATGTTAAAATTATCGGTGAAAATGTTAGTAAATCATTGTACCCAATTTGTACTGAAGCATTTTGTTTTCATGGAACGATGGATGCCGTGGGAACTTACATGATGAATAGTTATCGAAAAAAATATTCAAATCATTCAGTTCGACGTCATGTTGAGATTGCCATGGATGAATTAATCGACAGTCCATTATTAGCTAAAAAATGGTCTGATTTCTATAAGCGATACAGGCAGCCATTTATTAATAAAATGGTCGAAATTTTTAGCGCTAGATTGTTAGAAAAAGAAACCATGTTAACAGTTGGGGTTGATTTAAATGCAAACGAGCGAATTAAAGAATTATTTGTCAGAAATATGAGTCAAGATTTAAATATTAATTTACGCGTTAATGTCAGTATTTATGATTCTAGTCAACGATATGATATGGTGGTTACTAATTTCATGAATAAAAATTATAAAAACAATGCATTTGATAAGTATATTATCACTGCATTAGGACTTGATAATGATATGCCAGAGATGGGGAAACGACTGTTAAACGTGAATAGAAAACACTATCAGTAAAAATGTTTCTAGTTTTTTTTTTGATAGTACAACCCATGAATCATTCGGTATACTCTATATTATAGAGAACTAACAAGAGATATTCGTGGGGGATTTCTTTTGAAGCATTAAACAGTATCGAATTGGGCAAACATTTATTTATTACAAAATAAAAAAAGACGATTATAATTTAACGATTATAATCGCCTTTTTTTATAGGCTACCAAGTGTGATAAGATAGAGAATAAACGTTATGACGAGAAATGAAGGATAATGACATGCAATTTACGCTAACAAACAATGGTGAAGGCACAATTAGTTTAAAAAAATTTTTAATTGAGGTTGGCGTTAGTAAACGATTAATCGCCAGAATTAAACAAGGCGAGGGACAAGTTCGAGTTAACAAAAAGAATGAATATTGGGATTATCAACTGATTGATGGTGATGAAGTTATTTTGACGTTGCCAGAAGAACCAGATAACGATGCCATACATGCAAGTGATGAACCATTAAATATCGTCTTTGAAGATGAAAACTGGTTAGTAGTCGATAAGCCAGCTGGTATGGTAACCGTGCCAGGCCCATCTAATGAAGATACAACATTGGTTAACCGTGTTAAAGGCCATTTGATTGCAACTCATTCAAGTAGTTTCGTGCCACATGTTATTACGCGTTTAGACCGTTTTACAAGTGGACTTGTTTTATTAGCTAAGCATGGATTTGCACATAGTTTGATTGCTGCTCAATT
Organism: Dellaglioa sp. CoH-57-MRSF-17; assembly: GCF_056782015.1. The sequence continues at coordinate 361,643 of NZ_JBXAXY010000001.1, forward strand.
AAGTAATGGTCAGTTAGAAAAATCATACTTAGCAATTGTTGCAGGTGACGTTAAAAGTGATCAAGGAGATATTAAAGAACCAATTGGTAAAAAGGAAGGCGAAATTCGTCGTTCTGTTATGGCTGAAGGAAAAGCCTCAGAAACAACTTATAAAGTTGTAACGAGATTTCCAGACTACACATTAGTTGATGTGAAGTTAGTTACGGGCCGAACACATCAAATTCGTGTACATTTTGATTTTATTCATCATGCTTTGGTTGGGGATGCGTTATATGATGGCCCGATGGACAAAGGTATTGATAGACAGGCATTACATGCTGCTAAATTAAGCTTTGAAGATCCATTTACGGGTAAAAAATTAGCTTTTGAATCAGAACTCCCAGCTGATATGGCTCAATTATTAAAATAGTATCAGGCAAGATTGTATATTTGGATAAAGTGGCGAATATCTATTGTATTTCGTGAACTTTTTCTTTATTATTAATATAGTTATAATCAATTTGTGAAAGCACTTTTAAGTGAGGAAATAATAAATGAAAAAGATGATTATTAGAGGCGGTAAAAAACTGTCTGGCGAAGTAATAATCGGTGGTGCTAAGAATAGTACTGTTGCATTGATTCCTGCAGCTATTCTTGCGGATACACCTGTGCATTTTGACAGTGTCCCCGATATTTTAGATGTACATAATTTAATGAAAATTTTAGATCAAATGAATGTTAAGTCTGAATTTAACGCTGGTAACTTAATGGTAGATCCTACGATGATTAAGGATGAACCTTTACCTGGTGGTGCCATTAAAAGTTTAAGAGCTTCTTATTACTTTATGGGTGCCTTATTAGGTCGGTTCGGTCGTGCAGTTGTTGGATTTCCTGGTGGTGATAATATTGGACCACGTCCGATTGATCAACACATCAAGGGATTTAAAGCTCTTGGCGCTGAAGTTATCGAAGAAGAAGACGCAGTGATTATTACGAGTGGCCCTGAAGGATTAAAGGGAGCCCGTATTTTTATGGACCTTGTTTCAGTGGGTGCAACAATTAACATTTTATTGGCTGCTGTCCGTGCAAAAGGAACCACAATCATTGAAAATGCTGCAAAAGAACCTGAAACCATTGATATTGCAACATTCTTGAATAATATGGGTGCTCATATTCGTGGTGCGGGGACTGGTGAAATCAGAATTCAAGGTGTTGATAGCTTAAAAGCTGTTAATACGCATACGATTATTCCAGATCGTATTGAAGCTGGTACTTATATCTCACTTGCTGCTGCAATGGGTGAGGGCGTTTTAATTAAGAATGTTATTACTGAACATTTAGATTCATTTTTAGCTAAACTTAGTGAAATGGGCGTTACTTTCCAAGTGAATGAAGATAGTATTTTTGTTCCTGGTGGCGATAAAATTATCCCAATTGAAGTGACAACTTCACCATATCCTGGGTTTGCAACTGACTTGCAACAACCAATTACTGCCGTTATGCTCAAGGCTACAGGTGAGAGTCGTATTATTGATACACTTTATCCTGAACGGATTAAGCACATTCCAGAAATGCAACGAATGGGTGTTAAGATTGAATCAAAAGATGGCATTATTCGAATCAATCAATCAACTGAATTAACAGGCCAAACTGTTTATGCAGATGAAATTCGTGCAGGTGCTGCATTACTTGAAGTTGCTTTAATGACTAATGGTACGACTGTCATTGAGAAAGCCGATAATATTTTACGTGGTTATGATTGCGTTGTACAAAAAATGACAAATTTATCTGCTGATGTAGAAATTATTGATGAAGATTAGGTGATTAAATGAGCGACTTCTTAACGATGGGTGAATTAAAAGACAAGACGCTTAAAGAAATTTATGGCTATGCCCAAGAATATAAAATACAATATTATAGCCAAATGAATAAAAAAGAATTGTCTTTGGCAATTCTAAGGGCTCAAGCAAAACAACAAGGATTCATTTTGATGGAAGGTGTCTTAGACATTGTTCCCAATCAGGATGGATTCGGTTTTTTGCGTCCAATTAACTACGGCCCATCACAAGAGGACATTTATATTTCTGCCTCACAAATTAAGCGATTTAATTTAAGAAATGGGGATTTAGTCGGAGGTAAAGCACGACCACCAAAGCCTAATGAACGTTATTATGGGTTAATGCACGTTGATACAGTTAATGGTAAAAATCCAGAAGAAGCAAAGGAACGTCCACATTTTCCTGCACTGACGCCCTTATATCCTAATCGACAATTAACTTTAGAAACAACTAGTCAAAATCTTTCAACGAGATTAACTGATTTATTTGCTCCTATTGGATTTGGTCAACGTGGTTTAATCGTGGCACCACCTAAAGCTGGGAAAACAACTTTACTTAAAGAGATTGCTCAAGGAATCGCAGAAAATCATCCCGATGTAAAATTAATCGTACTATTAATTGATGAACGACCTGAAGAAGTGACTGATTTAGAACGATCAATTAAAGGTGATGTTGTATCGTCAACATTCGATCAACAACCAGAGAACCATGCGCGTGTTTCTGAACTTGTTTTAGAACGTGCAATGCGATTAGTTGAAGATAAGCAAGATGTTGTTATTTTAATGGATTCAGTTACTCGCTTGGCTAGAGCGTATAATTTAACGATTCCGCCAAGCGGACGGACGTTATCAGGTGGGATTGATCCAGCAGCATTTTATCGACCTAAAAAATTCTTTGGTGCTGCACGTAATATTGAAGAAGGTGGAAGCCTGACAATATTAGGAACTGCTTTGGTTGATACGGGTAGCCGAATGGATGATGTGATTTATGAAGAGTTCAAAGGAACCGGTAATATGGAATTACAACTCTCAAGAGAGCTTGCTGAACGCCGTATCTTCCCTGCTGTCGATTTAAAAAAATCAAGTACACGTAAAGAAGAATTATTATTATCTAAGCAAACAATTGAAGAACTATGGCAGATTCGAAAGATGATGACAGGCGATTCACTAGGTGCTACGGAACGTGTTATCCAAAAAATGAAGAAAACAAAAAATAATGCTGAATTTTTAAAAGAGTTAACAAAAACAAGTAAATAAAATTTAATTGTAAAACGAGTTAATTCGTGATAAGATTGTGCATGTTGTAATATAAAGAATAACTCTAATTCAGCAGATGGATTAGGGCAAAGGAGAATACTTACTTATGAAAAAAGAAATCCATCCAGATTACCATGAAGTTGTATTTATGGATACTACTTCAGGTTACAAATTTATCTCAGGTTCAACAAAACATTCAGAAGAAACAATTGAAATGGAAGATGGCAAATCATACCCATTGATTCGTGTCGAAATTTCATCGGATTCACATCCATTCTATACTGGACGTCAAAAATTCACTCAAGCCGATGGCCGTGTGGATCGTTTCAACAAGAAATATGGTCTTACAGACGCAAACGCTGCAAAATAAGAACTATTTCGAAAAGGAAGAAGCCAATAAGCTTCTTCCTTTTTTTATACAAAAAAATAGTAACGTTCAACTAGATTGAACGTTACTATTCAGCTTTTCGTGAATACATCCCTTTTGTGACGTAGAGAACCCAGATGAGATTAATACCAACTAAAATAGCGGTAGAAATAAAGACACCTTTGTAATCGAATACGCCAGAAACGGTAGAGCCAATCATAGGACCAACGACTGATCCCATGGCTTGGAATGATTGATTGTAACTGAACACTCGACCTGTGAATTCTGCCGGTGTATTTTTTGTTAGAATTGTTTGAACTGCAGGTAACATTGCGGCATCCGTAATCCCAATTAAGAAACGTAAGCCGCCAAGTTGCCAAACATTAGTCACTAATGCCATTGGAATAAAAATGAAAATTGCGACAGTAAGTGCAATTTTTAAAATACGTTCTGTTCCAATTTTATCGCCTAGTACTCCTAAGCGAGGCGCAGCAATTAGCGTTGCTATTCCTGGAATAGAAGCCACACACCCACTGATAAAGGTAACATTTCCAACGTTATGTAAGAGTTCTCGAACGTATAAGCTTAGAATAGGACTAATGGAATAATTTGATGCTTGAATGATTAAGGTAGTGACAAACATCCCGATAATTAATTTAGGATGATGTAATTTCTTGAAGATTTCTTTTGACGTTTGCATTTCACCTTTTTCAACAGGCGTAAAATGTTCATGTACAAAGAAATAACTAAGTAAGAAAACAATTAGCAAAATCGCAGCAGTAATGAAGAAGGTAATACGATAGCCGAAGACCCCAGCTATTGCGCCACCGATTAGTGGTCCAAATAAAGTACCAGTAACACTACCGGTAACTAAAATACCGAGTGCTTTACCACTTTGCCGCTTGGGTGTCTCTGTTGCAATCAGTGCCTGTGAGTTACTAATATAACCAGAAAAGACACCTTGTAATAAACGTAACGCAATTAATTGGTAAACGTTACTGACAAGCCCCATCAGGCCTAAAACAATGGCCATTCCGAATGAAGCTCTTAAAATCATTAATTTACGACCTTTTCGATCAGCTAAACGACCCCATAGTGGGGAAACAATGGCGGTAATTAAAAATGTAGATGAATAGGTAATGCCGCTATAAAAATTTAATTCGGTTTTGGTGAAGTCACCTAACGTATCAATATAAAGTGACATAAATGGCATAATTAAACTAAATGCCACGCCAGCCATGAACGTACCAAACCATAAAACAAATAAATTTTGTTCCCAAGGTTGTCTAGAACGAAAAAATGTTGATTTTAGTGAAGTCAACAAATTAAACAGTCCCCCTAAAGATATTTTTTGATAATTATAATCATAACACTAAACAAGGATAAAAGTTATATGGTAAAATAGTTGTTAAGCGAAAGTGGGGGTTATTAATGGAAAAAAATAAAGCAGCTAAAAAAAGTCGTTGGAAAAAATGGCTAACAACTATATTATTAATACTATTGTTATTGGTGGGGCTTTCGCTAGTATTCAATGAACAAATTAAAAACTTTATTGTTGGACTAACAGACCCAACCATTAATTCAGAATTAGTCGATAAAAATAAAAATAAAAAAGCATCCTTTGATTTTAGTGAAGTTAAGAGTTTGAATACGGCAGATGTCGTGAAAGCAAAAGCAAATGAAAAAAATTTGGTTTTACTTGGAGAAATTAGTATTCCGGATGTCTCAATGAACTTGCCGATTGCTAAAGGCGTTAGCACTGATACCTTGGCACTTGCTGCTGGAACTTTAAAGGAAAACCAAAAAATGGGCGAGGGTAATTATGCACTTGCTGGACATCATATGATTCGAAAGGATTTATTGTTTAGTCCATTAGTTAGCATGAAAATTGGCCAAAAAATCTATTTAACAGATGCTAAAAAGATTTATGAGTATGAAACATCTAAAATGAAATATATCAAAGCAACAGACGTTCAAGTTATTGATGATGTACCCGGAGAAAAATTAGTCACATTAATTACTTGTGATGATACGGGTGCCGGACGTTTGATGGTCCAAGGTGAGTATGTTAAAGATTGGACATACAATGCTGCACCAAAAACAGTTCAAAAGTATTTTAAAATGATTCATAATAATAAATAATAAAAATGACCACAAATTTTAAAATTTGTGGTCATTTTTATTATTTAATTTGTGCTTTAATATAATCAATCCAGTAAGGCATTCCAAGACTAATTAAGTTATAAGTTTCGTCAAAGTCACCAGTAATCCATGGATCAGGAACAGATTCTTTTTCTTTACCGGGAACAATTGAAAGGAAGTTAACGATTTTTTCTTTTTTAGATGCAGGTGCAGCTTTTTCAAGACGCTCAACATTGATATCATCCATTGCAATAATTAAATCACTATTAATGAAATCTAAGTAACTAACCGGACGTGAGATTAAGCCATCTGTTGGAATCTGATGTTCAACAAGTTTAGTAATAGTCCCTTCATGGGCGCCATTTCCTTCTTGTGAAGAACTTGTGCCAGCAGAATCAACAGTTACTTGGTCAGAAAGGTTTAACTTAGCTAAATCGTCTCGTAACATTGCTTCAGCCATTGGTGATCGGCAAATATTTCCCATACATACAAATAATACATTCATGTTAATAATCCCCTTTACAAATTTCTTAATAATGCTATTATGCCATAATAATCACATTATTAAAACTAGTTAGATAAATTGGTGTAACCGTTAGCTTAATTGCTTTCTAAAAGGGTCTAACTTTGGTATGATAATTAAGAATAGAAACTAAAATAAGACACTTTATATTTAAAGAGGAGACTGAAAATTATGGCAATGATTATTATCGGAGTTATCGTAGTACTTTTAGTTATTATGTACATTAGCGGCTACAATGGTTTAGTAAAAGCAAAAATCCGGACTGAGGAATCATGGAGTCAAATTGACGTCCAATTAAAACGTCGTAATGATTTAATTCCTAACTTAGTTTCAACTGTTAAGGGATATGCAACTCACGAAAAAGAAACATTTGCTAAAGTAGTTGAATTACGTAATCAATTAACACAAGTACCAACGGATGCACATGAAACAACAATGGAAGTTTCTAATCAATTGAGTCAATCATTGAAAAGTATTTTTGCGTTATCTGAAAGTTACCCAGATTTAAAAGCTAACACAGAATTCACTAAGTTAATGGAAGAACTATCAAATACAGAAAATAAAATTTCTTATTCACGTCAACTATTTAACTCAACTGCTGCAAGTTTAAATGCAAAAATTCAATCATTTCCAAGTAACATTGTTGCCGGAATTCATCATTTTACAAAAGTAGAATATCTTGAAGTCCCTGAAGCTGAAAAAGCTGTACCCAACGTTTCATTTGATTAAACAGTTAGGAGATAACTAATGCTATATGATCAAATCGCGCGAAATAAGCGCAAAACAGTTTATGTTTTAATTGGTTTTGTTTTATTGATGGTTGCGATTGGTAGTGCCGTTGGCTATGTTTTTTTCAATAGTGCTGTTTCTGGACTACTTATGGCTGTTGTCATTGCAGTTGTTTATATGGGATTGATGATTTCACAATCAACTAGCGTTGTCATGAGTATGAATCATGCAACTGAAATAAAATCAGTCGATGATGCACCTGAATTATGGCATGTTGTTGAAGATATGGCGATTGTGGGCCAAGTTCCAATGCCAAAAGTGTTTATTATTGAAGATGATAGTCCTAATGCGTTTGCAACGGGAAATAATCCAGAACACGCGGCAGTTGCTGCAACAAGTGGCTTAATCAATCGATTAAATCGTGAAGAATTAGAAGGCGTTATGGCGCATGAAATTTCGCATGTACGCAACTACGATATTCGATTATCAACAATTGCATTAGCATTATCGGCAGCAATTTCATTATTAGTAAATATTGGAATGAACTCATTTTGGTGGGGCGGAGGTCGCCGTCGAAGTGATGATCGAGAAGGTGGCGGATCATTAGAAATTATTTTGATGATTTTATCATTATTATTGGTTATTTTAGGACCAATTGCAGCAACAATTGCTCAGCTTGCACTTTCTCGAAACAGAGAATATTTGGCTGATGCTTCTGCTGTTGAATTAACGCGTAATCCGCAAGGACTAATCCATGCGTTGGAAAAAATTTCTGATAGTAAACCAATGGAACGTGCCGATCCAAGTAGTGCGGCACTTTATATTTCAAATCCATTGAAGAAAAAAACAACTGGATTATTTCAAACACATCCACCGATGGAAGATAGAATTGAAAGATTAGAAGCAATGTAAACTATTTTATAAAATGGGGATGATAGTGGTGAGAGACAATTTAGTCTACGTTCATGTTGAAACGGTTTCTCATTTGATTTTATCATATGGGATTTCCAAAGAAGATTTCATAACAAGCATTCCCAGATTACCAACTAATATTTTATCGTTAAACCCAGTGGATTATGAAAATGAAATTGACATCGCAACAGGATTTAACACGGTAACCGGGGAAGAAGATACTGCACGTTATTTGAATAAAAAGACTGTTGGGTTAAAGCAAAGTTGGATTGATTTCGATAGTCAAGATGATTTAGAATTAATAACACCAAGAGAAGTAGCAGAATTCTTATATTTGGGACATGCATTTTCTCATATTCAATCACCTTTTTACTATAAATTGCAGAATGACTACGTTTTTTTAACGTTACCAAATGATGCATTAAAAATCTACTATCGTTATTTAACGCAATTTTATAATGTTTTTTCTAAATCAATTATTAGACATGCGAATCAATCGTATCGTGAAAAAAATGGTCTGTTTAGACGACGTCCTATGACGTTGAAAAAGATACCTAAAAAAATTGTTGAAGAATTAATGCCATTATTTGTTGAAGGTGTAATATTAGATTTTTCAAGGATCACAATTAATAATACGAAGTTAATATTACCTGTCTATATTATGATAGATAACGTTTCTCAGATGAAGTGGCATGAGCCAACATTGGAGACAGAAAGTGCCAAGTTAGTTGCTAATTTGGAGTATCGATTTGTAGATCAAGAATGGTTTATCGAAGTTTCTAACAAATCTGCTTTTGAAGACAGTATTATATTCTAAAAAGATAACGTATTATTATGTTATCTTTTTTTATTTTTGTTGAATTTAAAAAGAATGGTACAATAGGACGTGCAAAAAATGGAGGGCAATACGAATGCGAGTTTATTTACTCTATGGTGGTAAAAGTGCAGAACATGAGATCTCACTTTCAACTGCTTTTCAAATAACACAAGCGATATATTACCAATACTATTCGGTAATTCCAGTTTATATTACGAAAACGGGGAATTGGCTGCAAGGTCAGACGCTTAACGAACCAGTTAAATTTGTTGATAATTTAAGACTTAGAGAAACAGATGAAAAAGGACAAGCAACGAATAATCATGAAAATTCAACTGGAATAAAATTTTTGCCAAATGGATTTGACCCTGAAGATAGTGTGGTTTTTCCTGTCTTACATGGCCCAAATGGTGAAGATGGAACTGTCCAAGGACTACTTGAAACGTTGAATATCCCCTATGTTGGTAACAGTGTACTAGCATCGGCTGTCGGTAATGATAAAATAATGAGTAAATTACTCTTTAAACAAGCCGGAATTCCGGTTGTACCATTCCAAGCGATTGACTCACAGTCTTGGGAAAATAACACTGCAAGTGTGATTGCCAGATGTGAGGGCGAATTACTTTATCCAATGTATGTGAAACCATCTAATTTGGGTTCAGGAATCGGTGTTACACAGGTGAATAATAGTGTTGAATTACAATATGCAATTGATAATGCTTTTGAACTTGGTCCTCGAGTGATTGTAGAACGAGGCATTGTAGCACGTGAAATTGAAATTGGATTATTAGGTAACGAAGAAATCGCAACAAGTGTACCAGGAGAAATTTTGTCGTTTGATGACGTCTATGATCGTAAACTTGCAATGAAGGAAGATCACGAAGCCAGAATTCCAGTTGAACTCGATGAGGAATTATTGGATAAGATAGTTGGTTTTTCTAAAACAGCTTTTGCGGTTATTGATGGATCAGGGCTTGCTAGGTGTGATTTTTTAATTAGCGCTAACCAAGATATTTATTTAAATGAGATTACAACAATGCCAGGATTTTATAAAAATGCAATGTATCCAAGATTGTGGGAAGCCGTTGGGCTGAGTTACAGTGATTTAATTGAAGAATTATTACAATTAGCATTGAAAAAAAATCAGGCAAATAATAGTAAACAATAGATTTAATGGTCATATGAATGCGAGGGTTTATATAATGAAAATGCAATTAACTGAAATTGCGAGCGCAGTTAGCGCCAAGAACGAAATTACTGATGAACCAATTAATATATCGAGTGTTTCATTTGATAGTCGACAACTAACGGAAGGCAGTTTATTTGTACCTATTGTGGCAGAAAATGACGGTCATGATTATATCCAAAGTGCGATTGATAATGGTGCAACAGCGACTTTATGGGCAGTTGACCATCAAGATACAATGCCAACGAAAATCCCAGCTATCTTAGTAGATGACACATTAATGGCTTACCAAGATTTAGCAAAACATTACTTGGATAAAATTAATCCTAAAGTTGTCGCAGTTACTGGTAGTAACGGTAAAACGACAACTAAAGATATGATTACAGAAATTTTAAGTCAGCAATATAATGTTTGTAAAACGGAAGCGAATTTCAATAATCATTTAGGCGTACCGATGACTTTATTAAGTATAGAACCTAATACGGAAGTTGTTGTTGTCGAAATGGGGATGGATCATCCTGGTGAGTTAGACTTTTTAAGTCGAATTGCACAACCTGATGTCGCTGTTATTACGATGATTGGCGAAGCACATATCGAATTTTTTGGTACGCGAGATAAAATTGCGGATGCAAAAATGGAAATTGTGAATGGGCTGAAAGAAGACGGCTTGTTGGTTTATAATGCAGATGAACCGTTATTAAGAGAACGTGTTTCCAATATTGAACAGCAATCATTTGGCTTCGGTCATGGTGAAAGTGCTGACTTGAGTGTTTCAAATGTTGTCGGCAATCAAACAATGACTAGCTTTAAAGTGAGAGAAATGGCTGATTTTAATTTTACAATTCCAATGATTGGCACATATAACGTAGATAATGCGATGGCTGCTATCTCAGTTGGTCGTCATTATCGTGTGTCACCTAAAAATATTGTAAAGGCGCTTAGTGATTTTGATTTAACGAAGAATCGGACAGAGTGGCTTAGAGGTCATTTGGGCGAGTCAATTTTAAGTGATGTCTATAATTCAAATCCGACAGCTGCAAAAGCTGTTATCAAAGCATTCTCAAACAGCGATGTTGAAGGTAATCGAATGGTTGTTTTGGGTGATATGCTTGAATTAGGTGAGCAATCTAGCGATATGCATCTCAGCTTGGCTGATAGTTTTGATAATGAAAAAATTCAAAGCGTTTATCTTTACGGAGAACAAATAAAATCTTTAGCAACAGCATTAAAATCAAAGTATGATGATCAACATCTTCATTATTATGATTTAGATGAAAAAGAAGCTATGGTTGAAGATTTATTAAAAATACGTACTGAAAAAGATTCTATTTTGATTAAAGGAAGCCATGGCGTTCATTTAGAAACCGTTTTATCGGCTTTACAAAGTAATTAGAGAGTTGCTTAATATTATTTAAGGTGCTATTATAGTTTAAATAGTGACTCATGAAGGGTCAGACTTAAATTAATTTAACTTTACAAGACAGTAATTGACGACGAACTCTTAACTGTGTTGTGAAGCATGTTAGTTTGCAAACACATTAGGAGGAATTTATACTTGAAATTTACAGAATTAGGACTATCCGATGAACTACTAAAGGCCGTTCAACGCAGCGGTTTTGAAGAAGCAACACCTATCCAATCTGAAACAATTCCAATGGCTTTAGAAGGAAAAGATGTTATTGGACAAGCACAAACAGGTACTGGTAAAACTGCTGCATTTGGTTTACCAATCTTAGATACAATTGATACAACAAAAGATGAAGTTCAAGCACTTATCATCTCACCAACACGTGAACTTGCTATTCAAACGCAAGAAGAACTTTACCGTTTAGGTAAAGAAAAACATGCTAAAGTTCAAGTTGTTTATGGTGGGTCTGATATTCGTCGTCAAATCAAGAGTCTTAATCGCGCACCTCAAATTTTAGTTGGAACACCAGGACGTTTATTAGATCATATTCGTCGTCGCACCGTTAAATTAGGTAATGTTAAAACTTTGGTTTTAGATGAAGCTGATGAAATGTTAGATATGGGATTCGTTGAAGATATCGAAAGCATCTTAACAACTGTTCCTGACGAACGTCAAACATTGTTATTCTCTGCAACAATGCCAACTGCTATTCGCCGTATTGGTGAAAGATTTATGACAGATCCAACTTTGGTAACTGTTAAGGCAAAAGAATTAACAACTGACTTAGTTGATCAATTCTACGTAATCTCAAAAGATTTCGAAAAATTTGATATCATGACACGTATGTATGATGCTCAAAACCCAACACAAACAATCGTGTTTGGTCGTACAAAACGTCGTGTTGACGAATTAGCTAAAGGATTTGAAATGCGCGGATACAACGCTAAAGGAATCCATGGTGATTTATCACAACAACGTCGTATGAGTATTTTACGTGAATTTAAATCAGGTAAACTTGATATTTTAGTTGCAACTGATGTTGCTGCTCGTGGTTTAGATATTTCTGGGGTTACCCATGTCTTTAACTATGATATTCCTCAAGATCCTGAAAGTTATGTCCATCGTATTGGCCGTACAGGCCGTGCCGGACATAAAGGAACTTCATTGACATTTGTTTCACCAAATGAAATGGATTACTTACGTCAAATCGAAAAATTAACTAAGAAACGTATGGTGGCTTTAACACCACCTACAGATGATGAAGCATTTGCTGGTCAAATTGAAACAGCAATCGCTGACGTTACTGCCTTAGTTAACAAAACTGATACTAAAAAATATGCAAAACAAGCTACTGAATTAATGGCTAAGTTTGAAGTTGCTGATTTAGTTGCAGCATTACTTAGTGATGTTATTAAAAATGATTCATCACAAGTACCTGTTAAGATTACACCAGAACGCCCATTACCTAGACGTAAGGGGGGTGGCGGTGGTGGCGGAAACAACCGTCGTAGCGGCAATGGCGGTGGAAATCGTCGTGGTGGCAACGGTGGTGGTTACCAAGGCAACCGTAATGGTGGCGGAAACCGTAGTAACGGTGGAAGTTCAGATCGTCGTAACGGAAGTAGCGATCGCCGTAGCAATGGTAATGGTGGCGGAGGTTACAAAGGTAACCGCTCAAGCGATAATCGTTCAAATGACAACCGTTCAAACGGAAGTAGCGCACCAAAACGTAACTTCACAATCAGAACAAAAGATTAATTTGAATATTGAAAAGAGACCTATTAATTTAGGTCTCTTTTTTTGTTTAAAATTGCTATTCTTACAATATTGATAGGTAAAATATAAACGATTTTAGTGCAGAAAATGAATAAATTTGATAAACTTAACAAGGATATCAATGAAAAGAAATAGGTGATAATATGATTTATGGAATTGGTGTTGATATTGCCGATATTGATCGAGTAGTAAAGTTGGCAAAACAACATGAAGAATTTATAACAAAGATTCTCACAACAAATGAAATTAAACAATTTGATGAATTAAAAGGTAGTCATAAAGACGAATTTATTGCTGGAAGATTTTCCGCCAAAGAGGCATACAGTAAGGCTTTTGGAACGGGAATAGGGGATAAAGTTGGCTTTTTAGATGTTGAAATATTAAATAATGAAATTGGTAAACCGATAATTACGCAGCACCCTTTTGAGGGTAATGGCTTTATTTCAATTTCTCATACGAACAATTTAGTTATGACTGAAGTTATTTTAGAAAATCAAGAAAAGGGGATGTAAAAATGGTTGTAGGTTATCATCGTCCAACCCAAATCGTGGTAGATAGGGCAGCTATTAAGGCAAATATCACAGCTGAAAAAAAGACATTAACAGATGAGACGGTTATTTTTGCTGTTGTTAAAGCTGATGCGTATGGTCATGGATTGATTGAAGTAGCTAAAGTTGCAAAAGATGCTGGTGTAAAAGGTTTTTGTGTGGCAATAATTGATGAGGCATTAGCGTTACGAGAAGCCGGGTTTGTTGAAACTATCTTGATTCTGGGATTAACGAAAGTTGAATATGCACCGTTACTGGCAAAAAGCAAAATATCTGTAACTGTTTCAGAACTTGGCTGGTTACAAGAAGCTAATAAGTTACTGAGTGAAGAAAAATTAGCGCCTTTGGCCGTTCATTTAGCATTGGATACAGGAATGGGTCGTATTGGTTTTAGAGAAGCAGAACCGTTTTTAGAGGCAATTAATTTCCTTGGAAGTCATCAAAATACATTAAACTTTGAAGGGGTTTTTACTCACTTTGCGACAGCAGACTCTCCTAATGATTCGTATTTTAAAAAACAAATGTCAAAATTTAATGAATTGATGTCAGTAGTTTCTGATAGACCTCGTTATGTACACGTTTCTAATTCTGCAACGAGCTTATGGCACTCTGCTTGCAACGGTAATATGATTCGGATGGGCATTTCAATGTATGGTTTAAATCCATCTGGTGGTGAATTAGAACTACCTTATGCGTTAAAACCAGCATTTGGATTAACATCTGAATTAAGTTATGTGAAAGAAATCCATGCAGGTGATTCAGTTGGTTACGGTATTACATATCAAGCTCAAGAAAATGAATGGGTTGGTACAGTACCAATTGGGTATGCAGATGGTATGCCCCGAAAGATGCAAGGCTTTAAACTATTAGTCGACGGTCAATTTTGCGAAATAATTGGTCGAGTTTGCATGGATCAATTAATGATTAGATTGCCACATGAAATGCCAAATGATACAAAAGTAACTCTAATAGGCCAAGATGGCGATGAAATGATTACAGCACAGGATGTTGCAACGTACGCTGAAACAATTCATTATGAAATAATCTGTGCACTTTCAGGACGAGTACCACATGTCTACCTAAATTAGTATTTATTTGCTTAGTTTGCTATGGTAAACTATCTGTAGAGTGTAATTCTATGGGGGAAGTGCAGATGGATAAAAATGAGAAAGTAGCAATGAGTCATATAGCCGATTACTGTGCATATTATTCGATTACCAATGAAGCGTTGAAGGATAGCGAAATATTTAACTCTATTTTAAGTCATAAAAAAATGATGGATGAGTTAATTGATGGCTACTCAGAAATGGGACAATTGAATAGTGAAATCTGTAATGATTTTAAAGGATCTGAAGATGAAGTGTTATTGCACCTTCAAATTATGTAGAGAGTTGGGATAAGATGGTTGAAAGTATCATACGTGGTGATATATTCTATGCAGATTTATCGCCCGTTATTGGTTCTGAACAAGGCGGTATGAGACCTGTTCTCATTATCCAAAACAATATTGGGAATCGTTATAGTCCGACAGTCATCGTTGCCGCCATTACGGCGCGCATCCAGAAGCCTAAAATGCCAACACATGTTGGACTTTTAGCAAGTAGAGATGGTATTGAAAAAGATTCAGTTATACTAATGGAGCAAATTCGCACAATTGATAAGCAACGTCTAAAAGATCGTATCACGCATGTATCGAAAAAAAGTATGCTTGAGGTTGATGATGCGCTTAGAATGAGTGTTGGACTTGTTTCAGCAATACATAAAGAAAAATAAACAGTAAAAAGACATAAAAAAACGTGGTTCGTAACCATCCCACGCTAAAAAACTAAGGGAGTCTATTAATAATGACAAAAAATAATCGTGTAAACCAGGTAATCATTAATGGTTTAATCGCTGCACTTTATATCGTATTGGCAGTTGTTCCAGGAATGGTGAACATGGCTAGTGGTGCTATTCAATTTCGACTATCAGAAGGATTGAATCACTTAGTACTTTTCAATAAGAAATATATCTGGGGTGTTTCATTAGGGGTTATCTTATTTAATCTCTTTTACAGCAGTCCGTTAGATGTTCTTTTTGGGGGCGTACAAACAATCATGGGTCTTTTAATTGTGATTTTTGTTAGTCCTAAGTTTAAGAAAATGTGGCAAAAAATGCTTTTAAATATTATGGTTTTCTCATTTACCATGTTTTTAATCGCTATTATGTTGAACATTACAGCGAGCTTACCGTTCTGGCCTACTTACGGTACAACAGCATTATCTGAATTTGTAATAATGACAATTACAGCACCAATAATGCTCGTTTTAGATCGTGCTATTCACTTTGATAAAAGAATGCATTAAAAAAACAGACCCGAAAGGGTCTGTTTTTTTGTCTAACTACGTAAATCTTCAATTTCAGAAACAATAAATTCTTTACGTCCTAAGTTATCAACAATTTTATCAACTTTTTCTTGGTTTACACCAGCTGGTAATGTGAATAATGTTCGGCGTAATAATTCGCCTTCTTTAACATCTAAAGTCATACAACTAGCAATTGATGAATATTTTGTAATGATTTTAGCCATATCAACTAAATCACCACGTTCGCCAGCTGAAATAACAGTTAAGACATAACTACCAACATCAAAATTCCATGATTGAGACAACATATCTAGAAGACGTGTATGTGTTAAAATACCCTCAAAATAGTTGTTTTCATTTAAAACAGCAATATAAGGTAAGTCTTTAATTGAAAAGAAAACGTTGAAGAAAGCTGAATCAGATGAAATAAACTTAGTCGCATTTTTAAGAAGATAAGTAACAGGAAGTGACATATCGCCACCCTGTGATTTATGACGATAAATATGCATTTTATAAATATTACCACGGAAAATTTGACCCGTTTCATCTAAGATTGGCACACAACGGAATCCAGAATTTTCTAGGACCGTAAGTGCTTCTTCAAGTGTGACACTTTCACGGACGGTTGTTAGTTCTTTTAATGGTTTAACTAAAGTATTTAATAACATATAGGCGCCTCCAAATATTAAATTTTTCTCATTTACATTTTTATAATACCATAAAAAAAGCTTTTTAACAGTAATTTGACTATTAAAATTGTATTAAAAAAGGAACGGAAGAATGTCTTCCGTTCCTTTTTTGGAAAATAATTAAAAATTATTCACCTAATGCTTTAAGACCATCATTTAATACTTGTTTCAAAGTAGCAGCTGAATCAGTCATACGTTTAGATTCAACATCACTTAAAGGTACTTCGATGATTTGTGCAAGACCTTGGCCATTAACAACACCTGGTGTACCGATATAAATATCGTTCAAACCATATTGTCCGTCCATGTATGCACTAACAGGTAATACGGCATTTTCGTCACGCAAAATTGCTTTTGAAAGACGAGCTAATGCTGTACCAATACCGTAGAATGTTGCGCCTTTTTTGTTGATAATTTCGTAAGCTTTGTTACGAACGTCATCTTCAATTTTAGCAAGTTGGTCATCAGAAATGTTGTTAGCTTTTGCCCAATCTAAGAATGGAAGACCACCAACAGTTGCAGCTGAGTAAGCAGCAAATTCTGTATCGCCATGTTCGCCCATCATGTAAGCATGGATTGAACGAGGATCTGTAATGTCAGTTAATTTGCTTAAAGCAACACGTAAACGTGAAGTATCAAGTGAAGTACCTGAACCAATAACACGATCTTTAGGGAAACCAGAGAATTTCATTGTTGCGTAAGTTAAAATATCAACTGGGTTAGCAGCAACTAAGAAAATACCTTTAAATCCAGATTCAACGATTGGAGATACGATACTTTTCAAGATGTTTAAGTTTTTGTTTACAAGGTCAAGGCGTGTTTCACCTGGTTTTTGTGGAGCACCAGCAGTGATAACGACAAGATCTGCATCTTCACAGTCAGAGTATTCTGCTGAGTAGATACGTTTAGGAAATGCGAATGGTGTTGCATCTTCTAAATCTAAAGCATCTCCGACAGTGCGATCTTTCGCAACATCGATGATACCGAATTCTTCGCCGACACCTTGGAGTGTCATTGCGAATGCGTAACTAGAACCTACGGCGCCATCGCCGACTAAGATAACTTTTTGATGATTTTCTGTTTTTGTCAAAATAATTCATCCTTTCAGAGCTATAATTATTACTGAATAATTATAACATGTTTGTTTGTGAAAAAACATACTAGATGAGAGAGTTCTTTCACAAAATTTTCATAAATCGAGTATGGTATAATAGTTGAAAGAAAAGAATAGGGTCGAAATGCTGGGTAAGTTGAATAAACTTGCCCAGATGTTTGCGTTTATTTAAAGGAGAAATTAAAATGAAAATGATAGTCGGTTTAGGAAATATTGGGCAAAAGTATGATGGAACAAGACACAATGTCGGATTCGCTACAGTAGATGTATTTGCAAAACAACATAATGCCGATTTTGGATCTAGCAAGTATGAAGCGCAAGTGGCATCGTTTAATTTAAATGGTGAAAAAATTGTCTTAGTTAAACCATCTACTTATATGAATGATTCAGGTCGAGCTGTTAGACCGTTGATGGATTTCTATAAAATTGATGTTTCAGACATCCTTATTGTGAACGATGATCTTGATTTAGAAGTTGGTCGGATTCGATTACGTCAAAAAGGATCAGCAGGCGGACATAATGGTTTGAAAAGCATTATCGCACATACAGGAACACAGGAATTTAAACGTATTAAAATTGGTATTGACCATCCAGACAAAGTTTCTGTCGTAGATTGGGTATTAACGAAATTTTCTAAAAACCAAGAAAAAGACTTAGGTGATGCAATCAATACAGCAACTTTAGCAATTGAGGATTGGTTGGAAACAGATGATTTTATGAATACGATGAACAAGTATAACCATAAATAAGAAAAAGCTGTTTAGAAAAGGGTAAAGGGTAGAATAATGAATTTAGAAGCAATGATGCAGACTGTTCCTGGTGTAGATAACTGGCTAACAAATATTGAACCTAATACAAGACAATTGTTAACTGGACTAACGGGTTCAGCTAAAACATTGATGTTAGCTACTATTTTTAAAGATAAAAAAAAATCTATGTTGGTTGTGACAGATAATTTATTTCATGCAACACAATTAAATGAAGATTTAACTAACTTTATTAATGAAGAAGATGTGCTTACATTCCCAGTTGAAGAATTATTAGCTGCAGAACTGGCAACAAGTTCACCAGAATCTAAAAGTGAACGTGTCCAAACGCTTCAGGCTCTATTAGAAGGAACACCAAAGATTGTTGTAACATCAATCTCGGGGTTACGACGTTTTCTAGCACCTGTTTCAACGTGGAAACAAGCAACATTAAACTTAGCTGTTGGAAAAGATATTGATTTGAAAGCCACGGAAACTCAACTCTTTACGATGGGCTATCAACGTCAAAAGTTGGTTGAACGTCCTGGGGATTTTGCTGTACGTGGTTCTATCTTGGATATTTACCCATTGACCGTAGAAAACCCAATTAGACTAGATTTATTTGATACGGAAATAGATTCATTACGTTATTTTGATGTGACTAATCAACGAAGCTTAGAGAATGTGGACCAGATTCAAATTATACCCGCGACAGATTTTATTGCGACTGACGCTATGCTATTGGAAGCTAGTCAAACATTAAAAAAAGCGTATGGTGTTGAATATAAGCGATTAGATAATGATGATCAAGAGCGATTAGAATCAAATATTATGCCGCTTATGAGTGATTTTGAAAAAGGACGCTTAGCTCCGGAACATTTATTATTTAGCGATATTATTTATCAAGGTAAAACAAGTCTGTTAGATTACTTGGGTAGCAATGGTTTAATTGTAATGGACGATTATCCGAGATTATTAGAAGCTGAAAAGACGCTTAAACTAGATGAAGATAACTGGATGGCAGATAAGTTAAAAACACATCAAGTTTTGTCTACAAGTGTTTTTGGATTTGAATTACGAGATTTATTGAAAAATGAATCGCATGCTGAATTATTTCTGGCTCATTTTCAAAAAGGAATGGGTCACCTCAAATTTAATCAATTGATTGATGTACCAGGACATGCCATGCAACAATTTTTTAGCCAAATGCCATTACTTAAAACAGAAATGGATCGTTGGTTAAAAAAGAAACAGACTATTATTGTTATGGTTCAAGATAAAGAGCGACTTGATAAAGTCTCACAAACCTTGGATGATTTTGAGATTCCTTCTATCATGACGACTTTGGATAGCCTACAGTTAGGAAAAGTTCAGGTAGTAGAAGGTAACTTACAAGCTGGATTTGAATTGCCAATGGCAAACTTAGTTGTTGTGACAGAACATGAAATGTTTAACAAAGTCACTAAAAAACGTCCAAAACGCCAAACATTAGCGAATGCAGAACGCCTTAAAAGTTATCAAGATTTGAAACCAGGAGACTATGTGGTCCATGTTAATCATGGTATTGGACAGTTTATTGGAATGGAAACATTAGAAGTCGATGGTAAACATCAAGATTATATGACAATTTCTTATCGGGATGAAGCTAAATTATTTATTCCAGTAACCCAATTAAACATGGTTCAAAAGTATGTTTCTTCTGAATCTAAGTCACCTAGAATTAACAAATTGGGTGGTACTGAATGGACCAAAACGAAAAATAAAGTTGCTGCTAAAATTGAAGATATTGCTGATGATTTAGTTGCATTGTATGCTGAACGTGAAGCAGAAGTTGGATTTCAATTTTCAAAGGACAACGATTATCAGATGGAATTTGAAAATGCATTTCCATACTCTGAAACTGAAGATCAAATTAGAAGTTCAAATGAAATTAAGCACGATATGGAACAAAAGAAACCAATGGATCGTTTATTGATTGGTGATGTAGGTTTTGGGAAAACAGAAGTCGCGTTACGTGCCGCTTTTAAAGCCATTCAAGATAATAAACAGGTTGCTTTATTAGTGCCTACAACGGTGTTAGCGCAACAACATTACGAAACAATGATTAATCGATTCGAAGGATTTCCAGTTGAAATTGGGATTTTATCTCGTTTTAGAACAAAGAAACAACTTAAAGAAACAACTGATAAAATGGCTAGTGGTGCATTAGATATTGTCGTTGGGACACATCGAATTTTATCGAAAGATATTCAATTTGCTGATTTAGGATTGTTAATTGTTGATGAAGAGCAACGGTTTGGTGTGAAACATAAAGAACGACTCAAAGAGTTTAAGTCACAAGTGGACGTCTTAACGTTAACGGCAACGCCAATCCCAAGGACACTTAATATGTCGATGCTTGGGGTTCGCGATTTATCAGTAATTGAAACGGCACCATTGAACCGTTACCCAATTCAAACTTATGTAATGGAACAAAATGGTGGAACTATTCGAGATGGAATACAACGTGAACTTCAACGTGGTGGACAAGTTTTTTATTTGCATAATCGAGTTGAAGATATTGAAAAAGTAGTTTCAGAAATTGAGATTATGGTTCCTGAAGCTAGTGTCGCGTATATCCATGGTCAAATGACTGAAAATCAATTAGAAAATGTCTTGTATGATTTCATTCAAGGTGTCTATGATGTGTTGGTAACAACGACAATTATTGAAACGGGCGTAGATATTTCTAATGCTAATACATTATTTGTCGAAAATGCTGACCACATGGGATTGGCGCAACTTTACCAGTTACGTGGTCGTGTTGGTCGTAGTAGTCGAATTGCGTATGCCTACTTTATGTATAAACCTAATAAGGTTTTGACTGAAGTGAGCGAAAAACGCTTAGAAGCAATCAAAGACTTCACCGAATTGGGTTCTGGATTTAAAATTGCTATGCGAGATTTATCTATTCGTGGAGCAGGAAATCTATTGGGCCGACAACAACATGGTTTCATTGATTCTGTTGGATATGATTTATATACACAGATGTTGACAGAAGCTGTGAATAAAAAACAAGGTAAAAAAGCTGAGCCTAAATCAGATTCTGAAATTGACATTAATATTGAAGCTTATTTACCATCATCTTACATTGATGATCAGCGTCAAAAAATTGAAATTTATAAACGTATTCGACAGCTTGATAATTATGATCAATATTTGGAAGTACAAGGTGATTTAATTGATCGTTTCGGCGAATTTCCAACTGAAGTGAATAACTTAATGGAAATTGGCTTACTTAAATTATTTGCCGATAAGGCATTAGTTGATAAAATTAAAAAAGATAAAGACCAGTTAATTGTTTCTGTTTCAGAAAAAGGAACGACATTGCTGGGTACGGAAGCAATTTTCATGGCATTATCAGCAACAAAATTAAAAGCGTCATTAAAAACTCAGGGCAAACAAATGCGTGTGATTTTAGTGATTCAACCTAAGATGACTGAGACTGACTGGTTGATTGAATTACAAAACTTTATTCAAGCGTTAAGCGAATCCGTTGGGTCAGTGACTGCAGCTAACTAATAAAAAAGGAATCGAAATGATATGGGAAATAAGCAACTTAGACATTTAATGCGTGGTGCAATGATTCTATCGATTGCCTCACTAATTGCCAAGATTTTGAGTGCCATTTACCGAGTGCCATTCCAAAATTTAGTCGGAGATACGGGCTTCTATATTTATCAGCAAGTTTATCCTATTTATGGGATAGGGATGACTTTTGCTTTGACTGGATTTCCCGTCTACATTAGTAAGTTAATTGCTGAAGAGCCTTCGAAAGAAGATAAAATAAAATTGTCTCATGATATATTTATTGTTTTAAGTATATTTAGTTTAGTTATCTTTTCTGGCTTACAATTAGGAGCTTCATGGATTGCGACAGCTATGGGTGATGGACAGTTAGCAGGCTTAATTAAAAGTGTTTCATTTATGTTCTTATTTTTACCTGTTTTAGCAGTGGGACGTGGTTATTATCAAGGTATTTTTGAAATGAACAAAACTGCTGTCTCCCAAGTTGTTGAACAACTATTACGTGTTGGACTCATTATTTTAGCGGCATACATTGCGGTTGAAAATAATATGTCATTATATTCGATGGGAGCATGGGCAATGTTTGGGGCAACTATTGGTGCTATTGGCGCAAGTGTTTCTTTTATTCACTTTTACAGGGTTGAATTTAGGAAGACTAGGCTTCAAACAAACTGGCAAAGATTACTGATAACCTCTAAAAAATTATTTTCGGAGGGTCTTATCATCTGTCTATTTGCAGCAATGATGGTGCTATTACAATTAGTTGATTCATTCACAGTGAAAAACGGATTAGTGCACTTTGGTTATTCAAATAATATTGCAAAATCGTTAAAAGGAGTCTATGACCGTGCACAGCCTTTAGTACAACTTGGACTAGTTATTTCTGTTGGGTTCTCTTCGATGTTATTGCCATCTCTGGCTTCGGCCCGTCGTGAAAACCGAAAAAAGGATTTTCAACGATATGCTGGGATGTTAGTGCACATAACGGTGGCGTTATCGATGGCGGCAACCATCGGACTGATTGCTGTTATGCCACTTGTTAACCAATCTTTATTTGGGGATCAACTTCAAAATGGTACATTATCGGTTTATATGTTTAGTATTTTCTTAGCAGCAGTTATTGGAACATACAACAGCGTCCTACAGAGTCTGGGATTGTATCGTACGTCAGTCATTGCTTTGATTATCGGATTGTTACTTAAAATGAGTATTAATTTTTACCTAGTTTCTATATTAGGAACAGTTGGAGCAAGTATTGCGACAATCTTAAGTTTATTACTTGTATTAATTGCCATGTGGGTTATGTCACCCAGTGAGATTAGACAGTTACTAATTGATCCCAAATTTATGATGAAATTAACTTTAATTTGTGTAATTATGGGAATTGTGGTTTATTTATTAGATAATCAGTTAATTAATTGGACGAATGACAAGCGATTGTTGAGTGGCATTATAGCGCTCGTTTCTGGATCTATTGGTGCTGGAATATTTGGTGGTTTAGCAGTTAAATGGGAATTATTTTCGATTCGAGAATGGCTAAGCTTTCCATTTGGAAAACGTATTTTAAAAAAATTTATAAGATAAATAAAGGGGATTAACTAATGAGATTAGATAAATTTTTAAAAGTGTCACGTATTATTAAACGTCGTACAGTTGCAAAAGAAATTGCAGATAAGGGTCGAATTATGATTAATGATAAAATGGCAAAATCTTCAACAGATGTTGTTGTTGGGGATGAGTTAACAATCCAATTTGGTAATAAAACGCTGACTGTTCGAGTTATGGCGCTTAAAGAAACAACGAAAAAAGCAGAATCAATTGATTTATATGAAGTTGTTTCTGAAGTTTATACAGAAGAAAGTCGATAATTATCGATTTTTAATTGGAGTCCTTTATTGGGTTAGGAGACAAGATGGCCGATAATAAATCGAAAATTAAATTTTTAGATAATGATTTTATGAAAGCTAATAAAACAGAAAGAAAAAAAGATCAACGATTGGTAACTATTCACCGCCGCCGTATGATTGGATTAGGAGCTGTTTTAATAATTATAATCATTTTCTTTAGCGTACAGTTAATTTCAACCAAGCTTAAGGTTGCACATTATAAGCAAGAAACAGCAGTTGAACAAACGAAATTAAAAAAAGCTAAAGCAAATCAAAAAGATCTTAAATTTCAAATTAAACAATTAAATGATAACGATTATTTATTAAAATTAATTCGTGAAAAATATTATTTCTCTAAAAAAGGTGAAACTGTCTATAGTTTTCCTAGTGATAAAGCAAATTTAAAAAACTAATCAATCAGGGATAGAATTACCCGTGATTTAACTTTGTATCAAGGTTTATAGCGTGGTATACTAGTATGGTATATATATCTAAGGAGGAACAACTTTTTTATGTCTATTGAAGTCGGAGAGAAAGTTTCAGGTAAAGTTTCAGGAATTACAAATTTCGGTGCATTTATTGATTTGGGTGACAGAAAAACAGGATTAGTACATATTAGTGAAGTTTCTGATGGATTCATCAAAGATATTCATGATGCACTAACTGTTGGGGATGAAGTCACAGTTAAAGTTTTATCCATTGGCGACGATGGTAAGATAAGTTTATCAATACGAAAAGCTGTTGATAAGCCTCAAGTAACAGAAACAAAATCTCGTCCACAGAAAACATTTAATAAAGATACTCGCGCATCGACTGGTTCTCGTCCATCAAATGGTGGTAAGAATCGCTATCAGACTAAAAAAGTTGAACCTCAAAAAGATGACTTCGATTCATTGTTGTCAGGCTTTTTGAAAGATAGTGAAGATCGGTTAGTTTCATTAAAGAGAAGTACTGAAGGTAAGCGCGGTGGCCGTGGTGGCCGACGTAATTAATAACGAATTTTAAAGATGAGTGGTTGAAATGAAAATTTTAAACCACTCTTTTTTTAATGAAAAAAGGAGAAAAGTTTTGCTGAATACAAGATTTGAGGCTCAATATCGGCTACTTGGTAGTCCTGAAAAAATTCTGGTTGCTGTTTCAACAGGTGTTGATTCAATGGTCCTCATGGATTTGTTGCAACGATTACCAGATGAAATCCGGCCTGAGATAGGCGTTGCCTACATTGACCATCAATTAAGAGAGCAGAGCCGTATTGAAACTGAGTTCATCGAAAAGTATTGTCTAGATCATCAATTTAAATTATATAAAAAAGTTTGGCCAGTACATGAACATGGATTAAATGGTATTGAAAATGCAGCGCGCAAAATGAGATATGATTTTTTTGAGCAAATAATGGTATCAGAAACTTATGCAACGTTAATGACAGCGCATCAAGCAGATGACCAGCTCGAAACACTTGTTATGAAAGGAATTCGTGGCGGAGATATCAGACAGTTAACGGGTATCAGTCAAACTAGATCATTTGGACCAGGGATGTTAGTTAGACCGTTACTTTTGTTCACAAAACAGGCTATTCGGCAGTACGCAAAGCATGAAAACATTGTTTTTTTTGAAGATGAAACGAATCAATTAAGTGATTTTTTTAGAAATCGAGTTAGAAAAGAAATTATACCGAAAATGCTTGAAAATAATAAACAAGTAATTAAGCATGCACAAAGTTATGCAGATCAGTTAACGAACCTATTAGATTTAGCAGATGAAGCAATTAGTGAAAAAATAAAAGAAATCAAATATGCTTCAGGATTTAAAATAAAAATGTGGACCACGTTGGAAACAAGGTGGCAAAAGCCGATATTGAAAAAAATCGCTGAAGAACATGGTGTTTTCTTAAAAGAAGACCAAATACAGCAAATTAGCCAGTTACTGCTGAATGAAAAAAAACCACAGGGTGAACTTAATTTAGGTGATGATCAATTATTTGTTAAAAAATATGAGTACATGGATTTCATTCAAAAAGAGAAAATAATTGAAAGTACTTCTGAAAAAATAATACTCGGTATGAATTCATGGGTTAATTTAAATAATAATGAAAAAATTGGCGTATTTAAAGCTGAAGAGATTAATCTAGATGAAGTAACTATAAAAGATTATATGATGGTTGATCACTCTATTGTTGAAGAGGGGCTTAGCTTGAGACATCGGTTGCCAGGCGATTATATCGACATAGGAAATAGTGCAAAACAAAAAATAAAAAAAATATTTATTGATCAAAAAATAAGTAGTAATGACCGTAATCAGGCTTGGGTATTAGAAACTAATACTAAGCGAATCATTTGGTTAATAAATTATAAAAAATCTCAATTGTCAGACACCGTTGAAACTGATAAAATACAAGACATAATCGTTTTAAAAAAACAAGGTCAGGGAAGAGGCTAAAGTGTATGGATGAAGATATCAAAAAAGTTCTTTACAGTGAGCAAGAAATTCAAGATGTTACTCGGCGATTAGGAAAACAGATTACCGCTGATTATCAAGGCAAAAATCCATTGCTTGTTTGTATATTAAAGGGCGCCTATCTTTTTATGGCTGACATTGCTAAAAATGTTGCAGATTATGCAGAAGTTGATTTTATGAATGTTTCGAGCTATGGGGATGGTACCGTATCAACTGGTGAGATTAAGATTATCAAAGATTTAGATATTGATGTTAAAGGCAGAGATGTGATTATTGTTGAAGATATCGTGGATACAGGACAAACTTTAGCTTACTTAATCGATCTGTTTAACAATAGAAATGTAAAATCTGTTAAGGTTTGTTCGTTGTTGGACAAACCAGAAGGTCGTAAAGTGACTGTTAACGTTGATTATGCAGGATTTGAAGTTCCAAATGAATTTGTAGTTGGTTATGGATTAGATTATGCTGAAAAATATAGGAACTTACCATATATTGGCGTCTTGAAACCTGAAATTTATACAGAGTAAAATAATGGTCAAAGAATGTCAATTGTGATATAGTGTATCCTATTCAAACGATAGTTGAAATAAAAATAAAGAAAAACGGGCAGGAGAGTAGATATGAAAAACAATCCTAAAAATGGACTTTTTAAAAATAGTTTATTTTACATAGTTATCATGCTTGGGATAATGGGTGTAATGTACTTCTTTTTTGATGGAAACAGCAAAACGGAAACACAAGAAATTCAATCAAGTGAATTTGTCTCAAAATTACAATCAAACCAAGTGAAATCATTTGATATTCAACCATCAGGTGGTGTCTACAAAATAACAGGGACTTATAAGAAAGCTCAAACAGAAAAGAGCAAGGATACTGGGTTCTCATTAATTCCAGCTTCAAAGAAAACAACAAAAGTTAAAAACTTTACGTCAACAGTTATTCAAAATGATTCAAATATGGCACAAATTTTGAAATCATCTGAAGCAACAAAGACAAAAATGGATACAAAAGAAGAACAATCAGATAGTATCTGGTTGCAATTAGCAATTACGGTTATTCCACTTGTATTAATGGTCGGCTTTTTCTATCTTATGATGGGACAAGCAGGACAAGGTGGCGGTGGTGGCGGTAAGGTGATGAACTTTGGTAAATCAAAAACAAAACCTTCCGAGAAAAAAGATAATAAAGTTCGTTTTGCTGATGTTGCCGGTGCAGAAGAAGAAAAGCAAGAACTTGTTGAAGTTGTTGAATTCTTAAAATCACCACGCAAATTTGCTGATTTAGGCGCTCGAATCCCATCAGGTGTTCTCCTAGAGGGACCTCCTGGTACTGGTAAAACTTTACTCGCAAAAGCAGTAGCTGGTGAAGCTGAAGTACCATTTTATTCAATTTCCGGTTCTGATTTCGTAGAAATGTTTGTCGGTGTTGGGGCAAGTCGTGTACGTGATTTGTTCGAAAATGCTAAGAAAACTGCACCATCAATTATCTTTATTGATGAAATTGATGCTGTCGGACGTCGTCGTGGCTCTGGTACAGGTGGCGGTAATGATGAACGTGAACAAACATTGAACCAATTACTTGTTGAAATGGATGGATTTACGGGTACAGAAGGTGTGATTGTAATTGCAGCTACTAACCGTTCGGATGTTCTGGATCCAGCACTTTTACGTCCTGGTCGTTTTGATCGTAAAGTTTTAGTAGGTCGCCCAGATGTTAAGGGTCGTGAGGCTATTCTTAATGTTCATGCAAAAAACAAACCGTTAGCATCTGATGTTGATTTAAAAGTTATTGCTAAGCAGACACCTGGATTTGTTGGTGCTGATTTAGAAAATCTTTTAAATGAAGCTGCATTATTAGCTGCTCGTCGTAATAAATCAAAAATTGATGCAAGCGATATGGATGAAGCTGAGGATCGTGTTATTGCGGGACCAGCAAAACGTGATCGTACGATTAATGAAAAAGAACGTCAAACAGTTGCATTCCATGAAGCCGGACATACAATTGTTGGATTAGTCCTAAATGATGCTAGAGTTGTTCACAAAGTAACAATTGTCCCTCGAGGTCGTGCTGGCGGTTACGCAATCATGTTACCAAAAGAAGATCAAATGTTATTGTCTAAAAAAGATATGAGTGAACAAATTGCTGGATTAATGGGTGGACGTGCAGCTGAAGAAATTGTTTACAATGAACAATCTTCAGGCGCATCAAACGATTTCCAACAAGCAACACAAATGGCTCGCTCAATGGTTACTGAATATGGAATGAGTGAAAAACTCGGACCTGTTCAATTAGAAGGCAATAGCCAAATGTTCGCTGGTGGTTCAGGTCAACCAAGTGCTGCTTACTCAAGCAATACGGCTGACATTATTGATTCTGAGGTTCGTCGTCTATCTGAAGAAGGTATGAAACTTGCTAAAGAAATTATTGAAGCACATAGAGAACAGCATAAATTGATTGCTGATAAGTTATTAGAATTTGAAACACTTGATGAAAAAGAAATTTTAAGCTTGTTCGAAGATGGCAAAATGCCAGAAAAAGACGATGCAAATGAATTTCCGAGTGAAAAAGATGGTTCTTTTGAAGCAACAAAAAAAGAATTAGAACGTAAAGATGCAAAAAAAATAGCTGAAGAAACAGATGAAGTTGATTTATCTAAAACGGTTGTTTTTTACCCCAAAGTGAATAAAGACGATAAATAATCGTTACTTAAGAACTCCGATGGATTATCTATCGGAGTTCTTGTTGGTCTAAAATGAATTATTTAAGGAGAAAACGAATGAAAGATTATCTTGTAAAAAGTTTGGCCTTTGACGGTAAATTAAGAGTATATGCTGTTACTGCGACAAATACGGTTGCTGAAGCACAAAGGAGACATGACACATGGAGCGCAGCATCAGCTGCACTTGGGCGGAGCCTAATAGGAACATTATTACTAAGTACATCTACATTGTCAGCCGATGAAAAAATGACCGTTAAAATTAATGGTGATGGGCCAGTTGGTGCTATCGTAATTGATGGTAACGCTGATGGAACAGTTAAAGGATATCTGAGTGAACCCCACGTTCATTTACCATTAAATGAAAAAAATAAAATTGATGTTAAAGGTGCCGTTGGAACAACTGGATCAATGGCAGTAACAAAAGATATGGGTATGAAGGAACCGTTTACGGGACAAGTCCCATTGGTTTCAGGTGAACTTGGCGAAGACTTTACTTACTATTTAGCTAAATCAGAGCAGATTCCATCATCAGTTGGATTATCTGTATTTGTGAACACGGACAATACAATCGAAGTGGCCGGTGGGTTTATGATTCAAGTAATGCCTGGCGCAACTGATGAAGTTATCGATAATTTAGAAAAAAAATTAGCAGAAATGCCTATGATTTCAGAATTGCTAAGAGATGGTAAAACGCCAGAAGATATTATATATCTGATGTTTGGTAAAGAAAATGTTAATATCTTGGATACAATGCCAGTTGCGTTCGAATGTGATTGTTCAAAAGATAAATTTTACGGTTCATTAGCTAGTTTGCCAAAAAGCGATATCACTGAAATGATCGAATTGGATCATGGTGCCGAAGCTGTTTGTCGTTTTTGTGGAAATCGATATCAATATTCTGAAAATGAATTAATGAAATTATTAGAGGGTTCAGCTAAATAAATTTTATCAATATATGATTTGTGTTATGATACTAAACAATAGTAAGTGTAAAAAACGATGAGGTGAATAGAATGGAATGGAAAATTGGCGATATATTAATTCCTAATCAAGTAGTTGTTGCACCTATGGCAGGTGTAACAAATGCGGCATTCAGAATGATTTGTAAGGATTTTGGTGCTGGATTAGTAGTTTGTGAAATGATTTCTGATAAAGGAATCCAATTTAGAAATAAAAAAACGTTGAGCATGTTGTTTGTAGATCCAAGAGAACATCCAGTTAGCGTTCAAATTTTTGGCGGAGATAAGGAAACATTGGTTGCTGCTGCTAAGTTTGTTGAAGAACACACGTCAGCCGACATAGTCGATATTAATATGGGTTGCCCTGTACCTAAAGTAACAAAAACAGACGCAGGCGCACGTTGGTTGCTTGATCCAGATAAAGTATACGAAATGGTTGATGCGGTTACTAATGAGCTGTCAATTCCGGTAACAGTTAAAATGAGAACAGGCTGGGACGAAGATCATATTTTAGCAGTTGAAAATGCCTTAGCTGCTGAACAAGGTGGTGCAGCTGCACTTGCAATGCACGGAAGAACACGTTTCCAGTTGTATAATGGTAAAGCAGATTGGAATATTTTACATGAAGTTAAAAGTAATTTAAAAACAATTCCTTTTATGGGTAATGGTGATATTAAAACGCCACAAGATGCAAAGAAGATGTTAGATGAAGTCGGTGCCGACGCTGTTATGATAGGCCGTGCTGCATTAGGAAATCCGTGGATGATTAGGCAGACAGCAACGTACCTTGAAACAGGTGAACTCATTGCTGAACCTTCAGCATCTGATAAAATTTTAGTTGCTAAAGAACACTTGCACGCACTTTGCCAGATAAAGGGTGAGGTTATTGGACCTAAAGAATTCAGAAGTCAAGCAGCATACTACTTAAAAGGTATTTCGCGTTCAGCTCGTGCTAAAGCAGCATTGAATGAAGCAAATTCAGAAGCTACTATGATAACGATATTTGATAAATTTTTAGAAGATACAAAAGAACGTGAATTCAAATTAATGCAAAAAGAAGCATAGAATTAGTTGCATTTTATTGGGTTAATTGGCATGATAGTAAGTGAAATATGTAATTAAGTGAGGGATATAATATGGTAAAGCAAGAACAAAGTATGAATGATCAATTAAAGGTACGTCGTGAAAAAGTTGTTGAACTTCGCGAAGCAGGGGTCGATCCATTTGGACACCGCTTTGAACGTAAAGACATGACTAAAGCATTACATGATAAGTATGATGCATTAACTAAAGAAGAACTTGATGGTATGGATATCCAAGCTACTATCGCAGGTAGATTAATGTCTAAACGTGGTAAAGGTAAAGTGAGTTTCGCTGATATTCAGGATAAAGATGGACGTTTACAATTATATGTCCGTAAAGATGTTGTAGGTGAAGATACATATCATATCTTTAAACGTTCAGATATTGGTGATTTTGTTGGTATAACAGGTGATGTTATGAAAACAGATATGGGTGAATTAACGATTCGCCCAACAGAAGTTACTTTCCTATCAAAAGCATTACGACCATTACCAGATAAATTTCATGGTTTGCAAAATGTAGAACAAATCTATAGACAAAGATATCTTGATTTAATCACAAATCGTGAAAGCTTTGATCGATTTATGAAACGTAGTCAAATTATTTCAGCTGTAAGACGTTATTTAGATGGTAATGGATATATTGAGGTTGAAACGCCAGTACTGCATAACCAAGCAGGTGGAGCATCAGCTAAACCATTTACAACACATCATAATGCGTTAGATATTGAACTATACTTGAGAATTGCACTAGAATTACATTTAAAACGACTTATCGTTGGTGGAATGGAAAAAGTATACGAAATTGGTCGAGTGTTCCGTAATGAAGGAATTGATACAAAACATAATCCTGAGTTTACAATGCTTGAAACGTACGTTGCATACTATGACTTCCATGATGTAATGGATGAAACTGAAGGCATTTTTAAAGCAGTCGCAGATGTAATTTCAAATGACGGAATTATTGAATATGATGGAAAAAAAGTAGATTTTAATAAAAAATTTGCAAGAGTTCATATGGTAGATGCTATTAAGTCCGTAACTGGAGTGGATTTTTGGAAAGAAATGTCAGTTGAAGAAGCACAAAAATTGGCAGATGAACATCATGTTAAATATGAAACATATTGGAAAGTTGGCCATATCATTAATGAATTTTTCGAAAAATTTGTTGAAGATACAATTGTTGATCCTACTTTTGTTTATGGACATCCTTTAGAAATTTCGCCTTTAGCAAAGAAAAATGAAGATGATCCAAGATTTACGGATCGTTTTGAAATGTATATTTTAGGTACAGAATATGCTAATGCATTTACTGAGTTAAATGACCCCATTGATCAAAGAGAGCGATTTGAGTCCCAAGTTGAAGAACGTGAAGATGGTAACGATGAAGCGGAAGGAATCGATGAAGATTTCATTGAAGCACTCGAATATGGTATGCCACCAACAGGTGGTTTAGGAATTGGAATAGATAGGTTGGTTATGTTAATGACTGATGCACAATCTATCAGAGATGTGTTATTATTTCCAACTATGAGACCAGATGATAATCAATAAATATTTTTAAATTATTTTATAGGATTATTTTTGATGAATAATATTATATGAGAGTATTGTCGCTATGTGACAATACTCTTTTTTTACTTTTATTTCAGCAGTAAAAGTAATAATAAAACACGATGTACACGTTTACATTCATTGATTTAGATTTAATTTAAATAAAGGCTTGACGAAGGTGATTATTCTTGGTAAAGTAATAAACGTTGCTTCAGTAGTAAACAACTAATTCAAATGTGACCAGTTAATTAATTAAAAAAGTTCTTGACAATTAACGAAATCCTTGATATGATATAAAAGTTGTCAAAAGCAACCAAGTAGATCTTTGAAAACTGAACA
>NZ_JBXAXY010000002.1:0-57117 GCF_056782015.1 Dellaglioa sp. CoH-57-MRSF-17
CGAACACAGAAGTTAAGCTTCTTAGCGCCAAGAGTAGTTGGGGGTCGCCCCCTGCGAGGGTAGGACGTTGCCATGCTTTTTTTATTATTTTATTCCGGCATAGCTCAGTTGGTAGAGCGCTTGACTGTTAATCAAGATGTCGCAGGTTCGAGTCCTACTGCCGGAGTTTTTATTTTGTAATGTGGAGAATTGTCTGAGTTGGTCTAAGGAGCATGATTGGAAATCATGTAAACGGGTTTCCTGTTTCAAGGGTTCGAATCCCTTATTCTCCGTTGCAAATTGACCCGTTGGTCAAGTGGTTAAGACACCGCCCTTTCACGGCGGTAACATGGGTTCAAATCCCGTACGGGTCATATAAAGTAAATAGTGTATGTTGGAGGTTTAGCTCAGTTGGGAGAGCGTCTGCCTTACAAGCAGAGGGTCACAGGTTCAAGCCCTGTAACCTCCATCGAAGGTCCTATGGTATAGGGGTTATTACGTCCGCCTGTCACGCGGAAGATCACCGGTTCAAATCCGGTTAGGACCGTTTAATGGCTCAGTAGCTCAGTTGGTAGAGCAATGGATTGAAGCTCCATGTGTCGGCAGTTCGATTCTGTCCTGCGCCATTTATTTATAATATTTTGCGGGTGTAGTTTAGTGGTAAAACCACAGCCTTCCAAGCTGTTGTCGCGAGTTCGATTCTCGTCACCCGCTTTTATGATTTTGGGCCTATAGCTCAGCTGGTTTAGAGCGCACGCCTGATAAGCGTGAGGTCGATGGTTCGAGTCCATTTAGGCCCATCAATAATTTATGGAGAAGTACTCAAGTGGCTGAAGAGGCGCCCCTGCTAAGGGTGTAGGTCGTGAAAATGGCGCGAGGGTTCGAATCCCTCCTTCTCCGTTTTTCGTGTTATGACCCGTTGGTCAAGTGGTTAAGACACCGCCCTTTCACGGCGGTAACATGGGTTCAAATCCCGTACGGGTCAGTTTAATATTATCGCGGGATGGAGCAGTCTGGTAGCTCGTCGGGCTCATAACCCGAAGGTCGTAGGTTCAAATCCTGCTCCCGCAATTGGTCCTATGGTATAGGGGTTATTACGTCCGCCTGTCACGCGGAAGATCACCGGTTCAAATCCGGTTAGGACCGTCACAGGTATTATTGGAACCTAAACTTTTATAGTTGAGGTTCTTTTTTTAATTTTATTTACTTTAAGGAGATAAAAATGACTGAAAAACATCTATTCACGTCAGAATCGGTATCAGAGGGTCATCCGGATAAGGTTGCAGATCAAATAAGTGATGCAATATTAGATGCACTTTTAGAAAAGGATCCTAATGCTAGGGTTGCTTGCGAAACAACTGTAACAACTGGTTTAGTTCTTGTAGTTGGTGAAATATCAACAAATGCCTACGTTGATATTCAGCAGGTAGTAAGACGAACTATTAAGGAAATTGGATATATTAATTCACAAGTTGGTTTTGATGGTGATAATTGTGCTGTTATGGTTGCTATAGATGAACAATCTCCTGATATTGCATTAGGTGTTGATACATCTTTAGAAACTAAAAACGGTGATTTAGATCCTTTAGATCAGATTGGTGCAGGTGATCAAGGATTAATGTTCGGATATGCGGTAGACGAAACACCGGAACTCATGCCATTACCGATTTCAATTAGTCACAAATTAATGCAACGTGTTGCAAGTTTACGAAAAAATAAGGAATTAGAATACTTAAGACCTGATGCTAAGGCACAGGTAACTGTTGAATATAATGATAAAGGTCAACCATTTAGAATTGACACTGTTGTTATTTCTACACAACATGATGAAAAAACGGAATTGAAACAAATTCAAGATGATATGATTGAAAAAGTAATTAAAGTTATTATTGACCCTGATTTGTTGGATTCAGATACAAAGTATTATATTAATCCAACCGGACGATTTGTTATCGGTGGTCCAAAGGGTGATGCTGGACTTACTGGAAGAAAAATAATTGTTGATACATATGGTGGATATGCACATCATGGTGGAGGTGCTTTCTCCGGTAAAGATGCAACAAAAGTTGATCGTTCAGCTAGTTATGCTGCTCGCTATATTGCAAAAAATATAGTTGCAGCTAAAATTGCATCACAGGTTGAGGTTCAACTTGCGTATGCAATTGGGGTTGCTCAACCTGTATCAATTAATATTAATACATTTGGTACATCTAAATATGACGAATTGGATTTAGTTCAAGCTGTTCGTAAAATTTTTGATTTACGGCCTGCAGGAATTATTGAAATGTTAGACTTACGTCGCCCAATATATAAACAGACAGCAGCATATGGTCATTTTGGTCGTACAGATATTGACTTACCTTGGGAAAAAACAGATAAGATTAAAAGTTTACTTAACGAATTAAATTAAAATAAAAAATGACTTTATTAAATATCATTTTAATAGAGTCATTTTTTATTTAGGAGGTACTTTATGAATTCAAAAACAAATGTAAAATTAGTTACAATTGCTATATTTGTAGCAACATTTTTAACAGCCGTTGAAGGAACAATTGTTTCAACAGCTATGCCAACTATTGTTGGTGAACTTCATGGTGTTTCATTAATGAATTGGGTTTTTTCAATATATTTATTAACTAATGCCATGATGACACCAATATACGGTAAGCTCGCAGATGTTTTAGGACGTAAACCAGTATTTATTTTTGGTCTTGTCATATTTTTGGTTGGTTCAACTCTCTGTGGATTTTCTAATAGTATGGCCACATTAATTATTTCGCGGGCTATTCAAGGTATCGGGGCGGGTGCTATAATGCCAGTGTCATTTACTATAATTGCTGATATTTATTCTGTGGACAAACGTGCTAAAATAATGGGATTAAACGGATCTGCTTGGGGTATAGCGTCAATAGTTGCACCATTGTTAGGTGGTTTCATTGTTGATCATCTTAATTGGCACTGGGTATTTTTCATTAATTTACCTATTGGGTTAGTGACGATAGCAATGATACAAATTTTTTTCAAAGAAAAGCGAAGAATTATGAGTTCAAAAATAGATTTTTTAGGCAGTATATTATTAATGCTTAGTATTTTATCTATTTTATATAGTTTTCAACGTTGGGGCGATGATGGTATAGACCTGATTGTTTTAATTTCTTTCTTTATATTTATTATGTCGCTTTTATTATTTATTCAATGGGAAAAAAGAGTTGAAGATCCAATTATTTCATTGAAACTTTTTAATAATAGAACATTTGTGATTCAAAATGTAGTAGCAGCATTAATATCTGGATTTTTAATTGGATTTGAAGTTTATATACCAACATGGACTCAAGGAATATTAGGATTAAAAGCATCAATGGCAGGATTTGCAGTAACACCCAGTTCCATCTTATGGATAGCTGGTTCCTTTTTTGCTGGAAGTATGATGGCAGCTTGGACACCAAAAAAAGTTTTATCGATTAGTCTATTTTTTATTTTAGTGGGTGCCATTGCACTAGGTACTTTGCCTATAAATACACCTTTTTATCTTTTCTTTATCATTTCGGCTGTACTAGGGATTGGATTTGGGATTACCATTACAACTACGACAGTTACTGCACAGAGTTTAGTACCACAGGCTGACGTAGGTGTGGCTACATCATTTAATACTTTAAGTCGTACATTAGGACAAACATTAATGATTTCAGTCTTTGGGATCATATTTAATACACAAATGCATAAGGAAATAGTAAAAACACCTGGAACAAAGGACAGCATGATGGATATTTTAATTAATCCGCAAACGGCTAACCAACTACCGCAACATTTAATACCAAAATTACGTGAAGTTTTGTATCAAGGTCTTCATGGGATATATATAGCAGGTATTTTTATTGTAATTCTTGCAATTATTATTAATTTATTCGATAAAAAGACTAAAGATTATTTGCAATAACAGGGTTCGTTTGCTACACTAAAAATAATATAAAACGATTAAGAGGAACTAGTAAAGTAACTAACTATTTCAGCGAGTATATGGGAGTGGAAATATACATAGTTGGTTATTTGAACTCATCCTTGAGTTTTCTCACTGAACGGTAGTAGGTGCGAACGTTATTTCACGTTATGAAAAAGAGTCAGTATTTTATACTGGAATAATAGGTGGTACCGCGGAAAATTCGTCCTATAGAAGTTTATCTTCTATAGGACTTTTTTGTATATATAATCAGAAAGGAAGTAATACACATGGCATATAACCATAAAGAAATCGAACAAAAATGGCAAGCATTTTGGGATGCAAATCAGACATTTAAAACGACTGAAGATCCTGAAAAGAAAAATTATTATGCATTAGATATGTTTCCGTATCCATCCGGGCAAGGACTTCATGTTGGACATCCAGAAGGTTTCACGGCTACAGATATTTTGGCTCGAATGAAGAGAATGCAAGGATTTAATGTCTTACATCCAATGGGATGGGATGCCTTTGGTCTTCCAGCTGAACAGTATGCACTTGATACTGGACATAGCCCTAAAGCATTTACTAAAACGAATACTGATAATTTTAGGCGTCAAATTAAATCCTTGGGACTTTCATATGATTGGAGTCGTGAGTTAAATACGACTGATCCTGATTATTATAAATGGACACAATGGATTTTTGAAAAATTATATGAAAAAGGTTTAGCGTATGAAGATGAAGTTGCCGTTAACTGGAGTCCTGATTTAGGAACTGTTGTTGCTAATGAAGAAGTTATTGATGGTAAAACAGAACGTGGCGGGTACCCAATTGTCAGAAAACCAATGCGCCAATGGGTCTTAAAAATTACTGCTTATGCTGATCGCTTACTTTCAGATTTAGACGATTTAGATTGGCCAGATAGCATCAAAGAGCAACAAAGAAATTGGATTGGAAAATCAACTGGTGCTAGCGTTAACTTTAAAGTCGATCAACATGATGATATAAAAATTGATGTCTTTACGACACGTCCTGAAACTATTTATGGTGTTTCTTATATTATTGTCGCACCAGAATTAGATATAATTGATAAAATTACTATTGATTCTCAAAAGGATGCTGTTAAGGCTTATCAAAAAGAAATAGAAGTTAAGTCAGATTTAGAGAGAACTGATTTAGCTAAAGATAAAACTGGGGTATTTACTGGTTCTTACGCAATAAATCCTGTAAATGGTAAAAAATTACCAATTTGGATTGCTGATTATGTTCTAGCATCGTATGGAACTGGTGCTGTTATGGCAGTACCTGCACATGATGAAAGAGATTTCGAATTTGCAACTAAATATGGATTGGATATTTTACCCGTTATAGAAGGACCTGAAATAACTGATGAAGCAAATACTGAACCTGGTAAATATATTAATTCTGGTTTTTTAAATGGCTTAGTGAAAGCTGATGCTATCGAAAAAGCTATTGCTTGGATGGAAGATAATAACATTGGTGAAAAGAAAACAAATTATAAATTACGTGATTGGTTATTTTCAAGACAACGATATTGGGGTGAACCAATTCCTATTATTCACTGGGAAGATGGCGAAACAACAACAGTCCCTGTAGATCAGTTACCACTTGAATTACCTGAAGCAACGGATATTAAACCCTCTGGAACAGGTGAGAGTCCATTAGCCAACTTAACTGACTGGATTAATGTTGTCGACGAAAATGGGCGTAAAGGTAAACGTGAAACGAATACGATGCCACAATGGGCTGGTAGTTCATGGTACTTTGTTCGTTTTATTGATCCACATAACCCTAATGAAATTGCTGACCATAAAAAGTTAGAAGAAT
The DNA here is from genome assembly GCF_056782015.1 of Dellaglioa sp. CoH-57-MRSF-17. Next base: position 5,768 of record NZ_JBXAXY010000002.1, read on the forward strand.
GGTTACCTGTTGACGTTTATGTTGGGGGTGCAGAACATGCTGTGTTACATTTGCTATACGCAAGGTTCTGGCATAAATTCTTGTACGATATTGGCGTTGTACCTACTAAAGAGCCGTTCCAAAAGTTAGTTAATCAAGGGATGATTTTGGGCGATAATCATGAAAAAATGTCTAAGTCTAAAGGTAACGTGGTTAATCCAGATGATATCGTTGAACGTTTTGGTGCGGATACTTTGCGCCTTTATGAAATGTTTATGGGTCCATTAGATGCCTCAATTGCTTGGAGCGAAGATGGGTTAAATGGTTCGCATAAATTTATTGAACGTATTTGGCGTTTAATTATGGATGAAGATAATCAAATTAGCGCAGCTATTGTTGATAAAAATGATGGTGAACTTGATAAGATTTATAATCAAACAGTAAAAAAAGTAACTGAAGATTACGAAGCACTTCATTTTAATACAGCTATTTCACAATTGATGATTTTTGTTAATGAAGCTTTTAAAGTTAAATCGTTAGCTAAAGAACAAGTTGAAGGATTTATTCAATTGATTGCACCAATAGCGCCACACATGGCTGAAGAAGTTTGGTCGTTGTTAGGAAATAAGGAATCAATTAGTTATGCTGCATGGCCAATATTTGATGAAAGTAAACTTGTTGAAAATACAGTTGAAATTGTCTTACAAGTAAATGGTAAAGTGCGTCAACATAGCGTGGTTTCAAAAGATGCAACTAAAGATGAATTAGAAAAAATGGCTTTAAATGATGACAAAATTAAAGAAGAACTTGAAGGTAAAACAATTCGAAAAGTAATTGCTGTCCCTGGTAAGTTAGTTAATATTGTCGCAAATTAAAGCTTTAATTTAAGTAAACGGGGACTACAAAATTATCGATATTTTGTGGTTCCTATTTATTTTTGGTTAAAATTCAAAAAATAAATTGCAACTGAATTTTAAAAGCTATAAAATGGTAAGATTAAGTATGATCAGAAAGTAGGGTACAAAAGTAATGGATGAAGATATCGAAGTAGAGGGCCAAGCAGCTTCTGAACAAAATGACGCTAAACAAAAGATGTTGCAAGGATCAGCTTGGATGACTGCTGGTAGTATTTTTTCAAGAGTTTTAGGGGCAATTTATATTATTCCATGGAATATGTGGTTGGGACCAGATAGATTACAAGCTAATGCACTTTATAGTATGGGTTATAACGTTTACAGTTTCTTCTTAATGATTGCTGTTGCTGGTGTTCCTTCAGCCGTAGCTAAGCAGGTTGCGCATTACAATGCACAAAATGAATATGGTATTGGAAGACGCCTATTTAAATATGGGATGGCTTTAATGGCGATTATGGGTGTAGTCTGTGCAGTAATATTATGGATTATCGCACCATACATTACAAGTGGTGATAAGAATGTGATTCCAGTCTTTAGATCCTTATCTTGGGCATTATTGATTATTCCTATGATGAGTTTAATACGAGGCTTTTTTCAAGGCTATCAGGAAATGGCTCCGTCAGCAATTTCACAGTTCTTTGAACAAATTGCTCGAGTTATTTATATGCTTGCCGCAACTTTTATCATCATGAAAATTAGTCATGGTAGTTATATTACAGGTGTAACGCAGTCAACTTTTGCGGCTTTTATTGGGGCCTTAGGCGGAATGCTAGTTTTAGTATGGTATTTTTATCGTCGAAAACCAGAATTGGATCGATTAGTTGCCAATAGTGATAATAAGTTAACAATTTCTACCAAACAAATTATTAAAGAAGTTATCAGGGAATCTATTCCTTTTATTATTATTGGCGCTGCCATTACGATTTTTGGATTGATTGATCAGTATACCTTCTTTGGTATTATGAGCCATGTTACAAACTACTCACGAACGATTCAAAATGAACTGTGGGCATTATTTAGTTTTAATGCTAATAAATTAGTTATGATTATTATTTCTATTGCGTCTGCCATGTCTATTACAGCTATTCCGTTATTATCTGAGGCATATACAAGAAATGATAAAAAGGCTTTGAGTGAACAAACTTCTGACACCTTACAATTGTTCTTTTTCGTAATGTTACCTTGTGCCTTAGGGATGGCAGCTGTTGCTCACCCACTATATGTTGTTTTCTATGGGTATGATCCAGTTGGAATCTATGTTTTACAATTTTCAGCGTATGAATCAATCTTCTTAGGATTATTCACAGTTGTTTCTGCTATTTTACAAGGTGTTTATCAAAATAAAAAAGCAATTATATATTTTGTCGTTGGAGTGGTAGTTAAATTAATTGTTCAATATCCATTAGTAGCTTGGTTAGGTGCCTTTGGGCCATTAGCAGCTACAGGGATCGGGATGGGCGTAAGTTCATGGCTAATGATTCGCTCATTACACAAAATGTTCCATTTAAATGTAAAATTAATACAAACAAGATTAAATAAAATGATGCTTTATGCACTAATAACATTTTTTACCGCATTTATAGTAGTAAAAATTGCTTATCTATTTTTACCAATAGACAGCCGAATTAGTGCAATTATCACAATTATTGCTGCCGCTGGATTAGGTGGCTACATATATATTTACTTCAGTTTAAAAACAAGATTAGCCGACAAAATATTGGGCGAACGGGTTGCTGGATTACGCCGTAGATTGAGAATTAAGTGAGGTTTAATTTAAAATGAGAATTGATAAATTTTTGACGGAAACGCAATTTGGTACAAGAAGTGATGTTCGAAAAATTATTAAACAGAAGAAAGTGATTGTTGATGGCGAGTTAATCACTAGCATTAAACTTCAGGTTAGTCCATCAAAATCGGTTATTCAGGTAGATGGTGATGTAATTCACTATCAAAAATATTATTATTATCTTTTAAATAAACCAGCAGGTGTGTTAACGGCAACTAAAGATAGGAAACAAAAGACAGTGATGGATTTGTTCAATAGCGTCGATTATCGGGATGATTTATTTCCAGTTGGACGGTTGGATAAGGATACAACTGGACTATTGCTTATTACAAATGATGGACAATTAGGTCATCAGATGTTGTCACCAAAACATCATATCGATAAAGTGTACTTTGCTAAAGTTGATGGGCAAGTGACTACTGACGATGTGATTAAATTTGAAACCGGATTGCTATTAAAAGATGGGATGCAAACTAAACCTGCAAAATTAATTGTTGAATCTTATAATAGTGATTCAAATATCTCAGAAGTTTTAATTACGATTACTGAAGGTAAGTATCATCAAATCAAACGAATGTTTGGAGCTATCGGTATGAAAGTTATCAGACTTGAACGTAAAAAAATGGCTACTTTAGAGTTAGAACCAACGCTATCGTTAGGCCGCTATCGTGCTTTAACAGATGAAGAAATTGAATCAATCAAATAGAAAATTGTTGGCGTAACTAGCCAGCAATTTTTTATTATTTTATTTGTTTTTGATGTTCCTTTATTGAGTAGTAAGGTCTATCAATATATCTAACTGAATACGCTTTTAAATACCGATTATTAAAATTTTGTGATAAAATGGGCTTACTAATATTTTAGGAGGAATTCAAATGAGTATAGATTGGAAAGCAGAAGTTGAAAAGCGTCAAGACGCCTTATTAGAAGATTTATTTGCAATGTTAAAAATTGAAAGTGTTCGTGATGAATCAATTGCAACAACTGAAGCACCTTTAGGTCCAGGACCTAAAGCTGGGTTAGATAAATTCTTAGAAATTGGAACGCGTGATGGTTTTGAAACATTAAACCTTGATGGTTTAGCCGGACATATCGAATTTGGTGAGGGGGATGAAACGTTAGGTATTTTAGCTCACGTTGACGTTATGCCTGCTGGTAACGGTTGGGATACTGATCCATTCACACCAGTCGTGAAAGATGGTCGAATTTATGCTCGCGGTGCCTCAGATGATAAAGGACCAGGAATGGCTGCATATTATGGTTTAAAAATCATTCAAGAATTAGGATTACCAGTTTCTAAAAAAGTTCGATTTATTATTGGAACGGATGAAGAAAGTGGTTGGAGAGGAATGACTCATTACCTTGAAAATATGCCTGAACCTGATTTTGGATTTTCACCAGATGCATTTTTCCCAATCATTAATGGTGAAAAGGGAAATATTACTTACTTCTTAAACTTTAAAGGATCAAATGGAGATAAGGATCAATTGCTTGAATTTGATGCTGGCCTCCGTGAAAATATGGTTCCTCGCGATGCTAAAGCTGTTATTAAAACAGAAGACGGCGCTGAGATGGAAGAAGTATTTAACGATTTTATTGCTGCTAATATTGTTACAGGTAAAATGGAACGCAATAATGATATTGTGACTATCTCGATGGTAGGAAAAGCAGCCCATGCACAAGAACCTAAAAATGGAGAAAATGCCGGAACTTTCTTGGCATTATTCTTGAACCAATTTAATTTTGGTGGGGATGCTGCTAACTATCTTCGTTTGGCTGCTGATTACTTACACAGAGATTCACGTATGAACAACTTTAGTATTGCCTTCACTGATGATATCATGGGCGATTTAACGATGAATTCTGGAATTTTCACATTTAAAGCTGATAAAGGTGGACAAATTGCCTTGAATTTCCGCTTCCCTAAAGGTATGACGGAAGTAGATATTAAACGTGGTCTTGAAAATGTAACAAATGAAATGAATGTTGTAATTGAAGCAGGTAGGTTACAAGGACCTCATTACGTTTCACCAGAAGATCCTTTGGTTAAAACATTATTAGGTGTTTATACGAAACAAACTGGCGAAAAAGCTGAAGGTTTAGTCGTTGGTGGTGGGACGTATGGTCGTCTCCTAAAACGTGGTGTTGCTTTTGGTGCAATGTTCCCAGGTGTACCTGATACAATGCATCAGGCCAATGAATTTATTCCTTTAGATGACGTGCTGAAAGCTGCTGCCATATATGCTGAAGGAATATACGAATTGATCAAGTAAATAATTAATTTTATATACTTGTATGATACTAATATACATTTAGGATGGCTTTTTTTAAAAGATTTATCATCTTTAAAGTATCGTTAATATGTAATCATTTGTAAAAAATAATGTAACCTATACCCCTAATGTTGAAAAACGTTAGGGGTATTTTTATGATTAAATTTCCACTTTAATACAAAATTTAAACCGTTTAAACATAGTTAATGGGAACTAAATTGAAGACGTAAGTTAGTAAACAGTATGGTATCAGTAGAAGCGTATTTTCAGTCTTCGTCACAATATTTGAATTAAAACTTCAAAATATTATGTAAGCGATTAACATGGTGTTATAATAATTCTGGTTCAAAGTTTGTTTTTAGTTTACTATGTATCAGATTATATTCAATTTGTTCGTGGATAGAATGAAAAATAGTCACTTTTATGAGGTGGTCAAATGAAGTTAGTAGTAGATAATGTATCAAGAGGAAGTATTCTAAAAGACGTTTCTTTTTATCTCAATCAAGGAGATAAAATTGCTCTCGTTGGTTTAAATGGATCAGGAAAAACAACCATTCTGAATATTATGATGGAGTTATTAATGCCATCAACGGGGAAAATAATTAAAACTAATGTTAAATTAGCGACTGTTTTTCAAAACAATGTTCTTGATGATGATTTGACCGTTATTCAAAACTTACGTTTCAGAATTAAAAATAAAGAAAAAATAAAAAGTATTCAGGAAAAAATGAAAAACTTGAACATCAATGAGTCCTTAAAGTATTCTAGCTTATCTGGTGGGCAGAAACGTATTGTTAATTATTTAAGAGCGATTGCTGTAGAGCCGAATTGCTTACTATTAGATGAAATGTCAGCTGGAATTGATGTTGATATACGTCAATTAATTTGGAATGATCTTGATGAGTATTTAAAAGAGAATAATTGTGGTGTGTTATTTACTACTCATCTATTAAGCGAATTAGAAAATGCCAATAAAATTATTTTCGTATCAAATGGAACTGTTAAATATTTTGGAGAAATGGTTACATTTATGAATAAAATTTCAAAAGTTAAATTAATTTTGAATAAAACTGAAGATGATAGGTATTTTAATACGTCTGCAGAAGCAGTGAGATTTATTGAAGATAATCATTTGATAAATGAAAACTTTGAAATAAGAAAGGCAACCTATACTGACTTATTTAAAAATATGGAGGAAGGAATTTAAGGATGAATAAACAGTTTATTCAAAGAAACATTCTAATTTTCATAAAAGATAAAGTTGGTATCTTTTTTTCATTTTTAGGTATGGTTATAAGTCTTGTAATTTATATATTTTTTCTTCGCTCTAATTTAGTCGATTCTTTGGCTGGAATTAATCATAGTGAACAGTTTATTGATACATGGATGATTTCTGGGTTGATTTCTATTGTCTCAATGACTAGTACACTAATCGCATTTGGTCAAAAACTGGAAGATAAAAAGAATAAGAGATTAGATGATTTTATTGTTAACAGTCAAATAAAAAGTAGTACAATTAATCAATTGTATACTTTGACGTCAGTCATGGAAGGTATTGTGTCGACATTTATTTTCTCATTAATATGTTATGCGTATCTATCTCTAACTTATCATTATAATGCTTATAATGTAACATTTTTTGTAGTATTTCTATTTAATGTTTTACTAATTGTATTTTCAAGTTTACTGTTTTCATTGGTGACAGATTTTTTAAATACTACGTCTAGTTTTTCATCATTGTCAGCAATTGTTGGTACTATGTCCGGTTTTCTTTCAGGAACTTATATTGTTTATGGGGATCTTCCAGCTTTTATGCAGCATACTTTAAAATTGTGGCCTGGTTATCAAATCGCAGCTATTGCACGCTATGAAAGTATTAAAAATATCAGGATAGGAAATAACTCTATTTTGTTCTCGTCACTAGGAATTAGTTCTGATTTTTTGCAAGCTATACTTATAACGATTATATTTGGAATACTACTAATAATTATTTCAATATTTACAAATGTTTATCATAAAGATTGATTTTAATTTGAAAAAAAGAACCTTATGTTACCTATATGTTAATATCAGTTCTGCTAATTTCAAAGAGTTGATTATAAAGAAAATTAATAAATAGAGGATGAAAACAAATCAAAAAGAGATACTCGAGGGTGGCGATTAAAATATTCGTTCAATGCAACGAAATTTAAATAAAAATTATACAGCTTATTTTGGTATTCTACCTAGCGATGGTATTTATGGAACGAGAAACATATGTTTACACGCTAAAAGAAACAAAATAAATAATTTCTATGTTTCAAATATGTCAACGGGATGGAGTGGAAACTTAGGGTTCCCAATGCCTGAGGGTTGGGACTTTGATCAATTTACTGAATATACGCATGGTGGAGTTGATATTGATCAAGTCTCTTCATCAGGTAAGGATTTAGGCTGTAAGAATTTTGATGTATCGGAGGATATATCTGTAAATAAGGTGACACATCGATTTATTAAATCAGTGCAAATGTTAAATTCTTTTAAAGATATAACATTTGAAATGGGAAAAACATATGGTCCTACGGTTCTTCCAGGGATAGATGCATGGCTTACAGTTAAAGATAGTTGGAGTGTAGAGACAGGAAATTCATCTTCTCCATTTACCATTCACAATGGTAAATGGAGAGTTCTTTTCAAAATGATATAGCTGATATAATGAAGATTAAATATGGTGTTATTAATTATTTAGATACCATGGGAATAGTTAATCGTATTGCGGGTAATCTCCAAAACGGGATGTTAATAATGGGAGTTGCAACAAGGGCAGAAGAACCTTGGCAAATTGGTATGAAGATAACGTATAATGAATCATATACAGAGGGTGATGAAAGTAATAAAATATCAGATACGATTGAAATTTATTATAAGCAACCAGTGGTTAGTCCCATATATCCCGAAGTTTCGTATAATTATGTTTATGATATAGTTAGTGGATTGGAAATTGTCGGAGCATGGATTGTTATTGGTCAGCGGTTATCATGGCTGTAGCGTTTGTTGCTTCTATACCAGAATTATTAGTAGCAGCTCCAGCAGTTGCTGCTTTTGGACTTTTGGTTGATACATTGCCACAAGAATAAAGAATATAGGAGATAATATAGATGGCAATTCCAGCAATGCTAACGGTGTTATTATTTGTGTTTATGATGAATTTATATCTTACTCTTTCTATAGTAAGGATAAAAAAGTCAATAAATAATGGTAATAAAAAGATTGAGAAAGAAAAAGATAGATTAAAAGAATTTAGAGGAGATAAATAATGAGCGAGCCTAATTTATTTATTATTTTATTTGTATTATTTTTAATCTTTATCGTACAATTTGTATATTTTTTAAATATTAAAAATAAATTGCTTGAATTATCGTATGAAATAACTAAAATTAGGGAAGAATTACTAAACATAACAATTGTTAAAGTTTTGAATTTAGAAAAAAAATTAAAAGATAAAGAATAAATGTATGATAAAAAACAAGGTATTCAGATATATTTCTGATCCCCTTGTTTTTTATCTAAAGTAGGTAGACAACAAACTGAATAGTTTAGTGTCTATACTGAGTATGTAGTATAATTACTACGATAAGTTAGTCTTAAAACTTAGACATTAAACAACTACATAAATAAAGCGTAGATATGAATGTGTATCAACGTTATTTAATATATTTTTGAAGGAAAGATAGAAACTGGAATGAGAAAAGCATTAGTTAAACATTTACATTTTAATGATACAGTTGCTTATTGGACAGCACATACGATTGTTTTTATTTACCTGTAAGGAGATGAACTAATGCAAATACAACCTATTTTTTGGGCAATTATCGCGATATTAATAACAGTTTTCTTTCCTTCACGCCAATGGTTAGAACGACATCATTTAGATTATTTTATTCTTGTTACGTACGTAATAATATTAATAGTAATGGTTGTAGCCATACCTTATAGAAAAAGTACTGGCTTGAATGAGATTTATATTGTGAGTGCTTTTATCATCTATGAACTAGGCTATTTATTTATATATAAAAGATTAAAAAAATAAATTAACGTGAGAAAAAATTGTAGAAGAACATTTCTACAATTTTTTATTTGATTAGATAATTTAAAAAGCAAACTCTTTAATAATTAAGGAGTTTGCTTTTTTGTTAAACAGAGTGTATTAAATCAGGTATTGATCTACCATATTTTATTAGCTTGGTATAAATATCAGGGTCTGTATGAGGTAGGTCTTTCCTGTCTGTATATATATAATTACCGAACGGGTCTGTATAGACGATACAATATACACAGTGCCTAGACATGCCCATATCAGGTAACGGATAGCTCATCGTTATTGGTTCACTTGCTAAGGCGAGAATCCTAGGGGTACCAAAATCATTGTGGTTTTTAAAAAACTGCTTAAAATCAGGTAACACGACAGAACTTTCATTCATAGTAGGAATGATGATAACATCATGAATAACATAATTTGAATAGTTTGTAATGGTTACCTGAGGTATCCCTGTTTCAGTAGAGTAAGAACTAGCAGATGCCGTAATACGCGATGATATTTGAATAATATTTTTTTGCCTTTCATATTGTTCTTGACGCTTACTTATTTTATTGCTGTTGTGAGAAAGAAATAGCACTAAATATTGCGGCGGAGGCAGCAAAAATGGCTGGTAAAGTCGCAACGAAAGATTGTAAATAAGTCATAGTATTTTTTCTCCTTTTTAAATAGTATATGAAACATATTCATTTTATTAATTAAAAAATCCAACTCGTAAATAAATACGAATTGGATCAATATATACGGTAAATTAGATGTTAACCACACAAAAACCACATAAAAGTTGGTTAAACGATGGTATATCAATGATAACAATGCGCCTGACAGGAATCGAACCTGCACTTGGAAACCCAAACAGCGATCTGAACGCTGCGCGTCTGCCAGTTCCGCCACAAGCGCAAAATAAATTACTTTGAAAACTCAATAACAGTACCGTAGCCATGTAAAACTAAGAATCTTGGGGCAATCGTTACACGAACAGTTTGTGGTTCGAAATGAACGTTAATAATCCCGTCGCCACCTTTATTAATTGCGCGTTCTGCTAGTTCTGCTTGGACACGATCATATAAGGTATCAAAATCATCTACACGATCAATTTCATCGGCTTCTAGTACAATCTTGGCTGTCGCATTAACGATGCCTTTAATAGCATAAGAACGGTTAACATCTCCGGTTGTTAAGAACATATAAATCACTCCTTGAGTAATAGTTTAAGATAAAAATGCTAGATTGACAAGGATTAAAAAAACTAGCCTCAAGAGTTAGTCTCAACTAGGCTAGTTTTGTAGGTTACATGAAGATACGGTAGTTACGTTTATTAATTGAAATTAATTCTTTAGCCTTACTCTTTGAACTGAATTTAAGTAAATTTTTGATTAAACGTTCTAATTTTTCGTCATCTTTAGAAACTTTTTCAAAAATATCATTGTCAATCTTTATTGTTAGATCTTCCTTTTTGCTTGGAACCTTAAATGTTTTAGAAGTTTCATCGCTTGTGATGAAGTTTTTCTCAAGATCTGCTAATAAATTTTTGCTCATATGTTTTCTTCCTCCAGTTTCTTACTATATTAATCATAACACCTAGATGACTAAAATCATAGGAAATGAAAAAAGATAAAAATGTTATTAAGAGAATTAGATAATAATTTTGCTTTATAAATCTAATTTTGAAAGTATTGCAGGGATGTCGACTCCATCAGGGCTTTTTAAGATTAGCGATTGTTTATCAGTGAAATTAAATTTTTCCAATAATTTTTGATTTACTTCTTCTTGTTCGTATTTCAGCGTTTGTACATTGGTAAACTGTTCAGATTTAAAAGATTTAAGCAGGGCTTTTAATAAATGTGTCGCGATACCTTGTTGTTCTTCGTTTTTCGAAACTAATAATAGACCAATCCAAACGGATTGAACTTCAGGATAATCTGTTAAAAAATCAATCATAGCTACTAATTTATCTGCTTTGAAGAAGCCCAGTGTCCATTTTTGATCACTTTTAACTGACAACGGGATCGAAGTTAAATCAGATTTTATTTCTTCAATGGCTAAATCTTGTTTACCTTGGAGTTTTAGGTAAGTAGATTGACTTTTTTCTAATTCTAACATTTGAGTTAGATCTTTTTCGGTTAACTCTCGAACCACGTAGGGGGCACTAAAAATAGAAATCCTTTTTAATAACATACTGAAAACCTTCTTTATTTCAAATTTTGTAGGTAAAACGCTAACATCTAATACAATTTTAATGATATACTGTAACTACAAATAAAAGATATGGGGTGGCAAATATGGAACAAGAATATAAAAATATTTTAGTCCCAGTTGATGGATCAGATTCAGCTGAAAAAGCATTAAAGCGTGCAGTAGAAAGTGCTAAAGCAAACCATGCACATTTAGATATTTTAAACGTAATTGATACGCGTCAATTTTCTGTAAGTTTTTCAGGAATGATGGATGGGGGCGGTTCAATCGTCTATCAGACTTTTGAAGATACAGAAGCATATATGAATGAATTAAAAGAAGATATTGTAAAAAATGGGTTTACAGATGTTGATATTCATATTCGTTTTGGTAGTCCTAAAACAGTAATTGCCAAAGATTTTATTGAAGATCATCATTCAGATTTAATTATCATGGGTCAATCTGGCTTGAAGGCAGTGGAAAGAATGTTAATGGGTGCAGTTACAAATTACGTTACTCGTTTAGCACCTTGTGATGTCTTAGTTGTTAAATAATAAAGAGGGTTGCGTAATTTAGCAACTCTTTTATTATTTATAGGACTAACTCAGTATAAAGTAAAAATGAATTAAAAAATAGTCATATTAGATTAAAAGAGAGAAGGGGTACTGGTGGAAATAGGTTTATATTTAGTTATGGCAATTTTGATTATTTATAATGTTAAGTTGTCTCTACAATTAACTAAAGTGCGTCAAGCTAATGTTAGAACTGTGGACTCACTAGGTCCTGAAGAGACTAAAATATTAGCAGACTACGCAATTGAGAAACGAAAATGGCAAGTCCTTGGCAATGGAATGTTCTTTTTAGCTCTCGTTTGCGCTTTTATTGGAACAACAATAGAAACGAGTTATTTTGTAACACTTTATGTTGTAACAATGATTGCTGTGAATCGTTCAAGAATAAGAGTCAATAAGCTGTTATTATTAGATAATTAATGTTGCATTAAAAGTCTATATCTTAAATTAAAGAATTCACAAAAGTTAGGTATAAGTAACCTAATTTTTGAGGAACTTAATATTTGGGAAAGGCTTATTTTTTTTAAATGAATAAATGTTGTGACATGTTAGCTGATCTTAGAGAGAATTTCGTATGTGTAGTGGTGCCATCCAGATGACTAACTTTATAAAAAGTAGTTTAGCATGGTAAAACAGATTTTTTAAATTAATGGTTAATAAATAGTAAAGATTCTTACTGAGCATCAATGTTTTTAAGTAACTATGATATTCTAAAATTAAGCGAAATTCCTGGAGGGTTATTGTGAAACGATTTAAATATTATTCAATTTCCTTGTTAAAGGGATTAGCGTCTTTAATTATTCTTTTAGCAATTGGAAATTTGATAGGTCCATCTAATTGGCGGTTATTAATTAATTATTATTTAATTTTGAATTTTTTAACTTTTTATCCATATAATCTCGAGTTAAATGGATTAAATAAAAAATTAGTGCAAAAAGTTAAAATTGACGAGGTAGAGGAACCACACTCTAGACAAGAAATGAATACACGTAAAGTATCAACTGAAAATTTAACGCGCTTATTAATTTATGTCATGCAATTTGCAGGGTTAATCCTAATTGCTCCTGGTCAATTCATGTATTACTATTTAATCAAAAATTGAATTTTAATGATATCTCCACTGTTGATTAGATGACAGTGGGGATATTTTTTTAGAAAATTATTTGACAAAAGAATCAAAAACACATATAGTCATAATATCGTTAATGAGGTTAACGGAACGAATAATCGTTAATGCCATTAACTAAAAAGAGAGGGTGGATAATTTTGTTCAAAGAATTTATGTCAAAGAATAAGAGGTCAGTTGCGTATATCGCAATTGCATGTTTAATTCCAAGTTTAATTGCATATGGAACCTATAAGTTAGTTTCAAGTAAGCAACAAATGGACACAGGAAATTTAAAAGTAGCTATTATAAATAACGATGAAGAAGCATCATTTAATGGAAAATCAATTGACGTTGGTAAGGAAGTTACTAAAATTCTTAAAACCAATAAACAAGCCAAATGGGAGTTTGTTAGCGCAGAAACTGCGAAAAAACATTTAGATTCAGGCGATTATACAATGTCAGTTACATTGCCAAGTAATTTTTCAAAAAACGCAACAACTGCACTTGATGAAACGCCAAAAGTGAGTTTGTTAAAAACAAAACAATCAGATACAAATAACTATGTTTCGCAATTGATTACAAAACAGGTTGCAGAACAATTGAAATCACAAGTTTTAACTAATATCCAAAAAGCGTATGATTCTGCATTACTTGGTTCCGTTAAACAATTAGGTTCAGGTGTTAAAGAAGCCTCAACTGGTGTAAAAACGTTAAATAAAGGAACCGTTAAATTAAAAAATGGTAGTAAAGAAGTTACTAGAAATTTAAATACATTGGCAACAAGTATGGTGACCTTTGATAAAGGTAATCAGACATTAAAAACAGGATTAAATACTTATACAACTGGGGTTGATACTTTAGCTGATGGTGTAAATACCTATACAACTGGTGTAGGTACACTGGTGAATGGTAATAATCAATTAGCCTCAGGAATTAATACACTTGTTGCTAGTGCACCAACCTTATCAAATGGTGTGACTCAATATGTTGATGGGAATAAAACATTAGATGCGGGACTTTCTACGTTGCAAACTGGCGGATCTACATTAGCAGCTGGTGTAGGCACGTTAGCAACTGGTGCAACTACATTAAATTCGAACTCGAATGATTTAAATAATGGTGCGAAAACATTAGCTGCAAGTATGTCAGGTAGCCAATCGTTACCGATGGCGGTAGCAGGTTTAACAGCATATTCAACTGGTATTAAAACTGGTGTAACTCAAATTCAAACAAGATTAAAATCTCGTAGCGAAATTATTAATCATATTCCTGAAATAATTCAACAAATTAAAGATACAAAGCAAGGATCAAAAGAATTAAAAGCTGAACTTGAAGAAATTTCAGGATCAATTGAAACATTACAAGCATTACCTGGATTAGTAACAAAATTGATGGCGGCAGGGGATAAATTAACAACTGTTCAAACTCAAATGAATGCAATTAATTCAGATACAACACAAAAGATGTTTAGTTTGACATTAGCTAAAGGTCAGGCATCGACTTCTAACAAGAAGGTTCGTACGATGATTAATGACTCAACAACAATGAGCCAAAAAGAAAAAGACACTGTTTTACAACAAATCACAAAAACAGATACAGCAATAACAACTGTTGGTACAAATATAACTGGGGTAAGTAAAAATTTAACAGATACAAAAGCGATGTTAGAGGCAGTGATGAGTGATGTAGGTGGCTTAATGGCTGAATTTAAATCAACAATGGGTGATGTAGATCTTAAAGCCATGTTGGAAAAATTTGCTAAAATTTCGACACAAGCAACTGCATTATTGAGTAATACTGATACCTTGACGAGCGATTCAATGATTGGTCTTTTAGGTGATACAAAAGACTTGAGTGATCAAATTGATTCATTAGTGATAGCATCAAATGCTAATGCACAAGTTGCTGGTAAATTAAATGCTAGTGTTAATGGTGCTGGTGTTGATGTTACAAGTGAAAAAACAATTAATGCAACAATTAAGAATTCAATCATGACAGGTAGTATTAACAAATTGTCAGCTGGTATCTTAGGATATACAGCAGGAACAGGACAAGTAACTGATGGTATTAATCAATTAAATAGTAATGTACCAACTTTAATAACAGGTGTTACTGCTTTAAGAGCAGGATCGCAAAAACTTGTTACAGCAGGTGGACAACTTGAGGCAGGAACACAAACGTTAGTTTCAGGTGGTACACAATTGAAAGCAGGATCTGATAAGCTTGTTAGTGGTGGTACACAATTGACAACTGCTAGTACACAATTGACAGATGGAAGTTCGAAATTAAAAGCGGCAAGTACACAATTAACAGATGGTGATACACAATTGGCAGCTGCTAGTCCTCAATTAGTTGATGGCTCACAAAAATTAGCTGATGGGTCTAAACAAGTAACATCAGGATTGGATACAGCTAATGATGGTGTAACATTATTAAATACTAAATTAGCAGCAGGAGCATCACAGGTTGGTAATATCAATTCATCTCCAAAAAATGTGGCTCAATTCGTTGAACCTGTTAAAACAGAAACTGAAAGTGACAATCTCGCTAAAACTTTGAAAAATACATTTGCCCCATTAGTGATTGTTTTATCATTATTTGTCGGTGCAATTGTAACTCAATTAATTTTATTCAGATACCGTAAGAAGAATGAATTATCACAAAACTGGTTACAGAACCTTTTCCTAATGTTATTTATTTCTGTTATTCAAACAGCAGGAGTTCTCTTATTAACATTATTCTTTAGTGTAACAATTGAACATCCAATTAGTTTCGTAATCTTTACGTTCTTATCGGGAATAATCTTTACTCTTTTATGTGTGGTAATTGACGAACTCCTTGGAACAATGGGTATTCTCTTATCTTTAGCATTACTACTCGTACAATTAGTGATTACAGGACAAGTTATTCCAAATACGATGTTATCAAATGCTTATCAAGTATTTGCAGAGTTCTTACCTGTTACACATGTATTAAATGGCTTCACATATGCAATTAATAGCCAAGGTTCTGGTATGATTGGTTCAGTGCTTGCATTACTTGTTACAGCCGTAGTACTGGGTGTGGTTTGGACGTTTGTAAATCGTAAACAATTAACGGTATCAACTGAAAAAGAAAAATAGAGATACAGTTGATTAGATATAGTAATTAACCGCGTTTTATGCTAAATTTAACTGTAGGTAGAACATGCAGAGGAGAATTAGCAATGACAACAACTAAGTTAATGGATGACTATATTAGTATGTATTTAGGAACTTTTAAGAATGTGGAAGGATTCATTTCACAACCTACTAGTGAGTTTAATTTATCTTTTGAACAATTCTTGATTTTAAAAGATATCCATAGCACTGAAGATATAAGCATGGTTGATATCGCTAAAAAAAGAAATGTTTCAAGGAGTGCAATTGCACGCCAATTAAACGTACTAAAACAATTAAGATACATCTATCAAGAACAAGACACAGTTGATAGAAGAAGAATAAACCTACGCTTGTCTGATCAGGGTGCAAAAGTAGAACGAGTTGTGACTGAGTCAATTAAGAAACGGTTTGATACTTGGGTAAATGTTTTAGGTGAAGATAAGGCAGTTCTACTGCTTAGTTTAATGAAAGAATTCGGGCAAAAAATAATGGTAGACAGAAAATAAAATTCTGTGTACCATTTTTTGCTTGAAAGTGTTGTATGCGTTTTCTATAAGTAGTATATTAGTTTAATATACTACTTAAAAAAATAATTGTTTTTTAAGGATTAAATTAATACCAAATGAAATCATTATTGGAGGAAGAATATGACAAAAATTATTGCAATTAACGCAGGTAGTTCAAGTTTAAAATTCCAATTATTTAGCATGCCAGAGGAAACTGTTATTGCTAAAGGATTGATTGAAAGAATTGGACTTAAAGACTCAATTTTAACGATTAAATATGGTAACGGAAAAAAATATGAAGATGTATTAGATATCGACAATCATTCAGTAGGTGTACAGTTATTACTTAAATTATTGCTTCAATTGGATATTATTGCTGATTTTAATGAAATTTCCGGTGTTGGACATCGCGTTGTTGCTGGTGGTGAATATTTCAAAAAATCAACATTAGTAAATGCCGATACAATTGCAAAAATTAATGAATTATCTGAATTAGCACCATTACATAATCCAGCTAATCTTTTAGGTATCCAGGCATTTGAAGAAATCTTACCAGATGCAGTAAGTGTCGCTGTATTTGATACAGCCTTCCATCAGACGATGCCAGAAGAAAGTTACATGTACAGTGTACCTTATGAATGGTATGAAAAATATGCCGCAAGACGTTATGGTGCTCATGGGACAAGCGTTCGTTATGTCGTCTCAGAAGCCGAAAAACTAATTGATAAAGACCCTAAAGAGTTAAAATTAATTACATTACATTTAGGTGCAGGAG
The DNA here is from genome assembly GCF_056782015.1 of Dellaglioa sp. CoH-57-MRSF-17. The sequence continues at coordinate 23,071 of NZ_JBXAXY010000002.1, forward strand.
CATCAATTACAGCTACAGTTGGTGGTAAATCAATTGATACATCAATGGGCTTTACACCACTTGCTGGAATTACCATGGCAACACGTTCAGGTGATGTAGATGTATCGTTAGTTGCTTACATGATGAGACAATTAAAAATTACTGATATAGATGAAATGATTAATATTTTGAATCGTGAATCTGGGCTAGTTGGTATTTCAGGGATTTCTCCTGATATGCGTGATGTTAAAGCTCAATTAGGAAAAAATCCTCGTGCTGATTTAGCTGTTAAAATCTATGTTCAAAATATTATTAAATATATTGGTCAATACATTGCAGAAATGCAAGGGGTTGATGGTATTATTTTCACTGCTGGTCTTGGTGAGAATGATCGGATTGTACGTCGTCGCGTTATTGAACATTTAGCATATTTAGGTGTTGGCTTTGATGCTGAAAATAACGAAAAAATGGGTGAACAGGTTATGCTTAGCACGCCAGAGTCTGCCGTTAAGATTTTTGCGATACCTACTGATGAAGAATTAGTTATTGCACGCGATGTTCAATCATTAATGTAAAAATAACCATTTAAAATAGTAGCTTAAAATAAGAGGGATATCACATTGTGATGTCTTTTTTATTTTGTAACATAACGGTAATATTTAAAGGGTTAACAAGTTATTAAAAAAGTGTTAAATTAGACATTATAAATTATTATTACTGACAACAAGTTGTTGTCATCATTCGGAGGCGTAACTTAATGAGTAGGTGTAAACTTGATATTATGAGTGAGTATCAAGCAGCGATGCAAAAACTTGCTGATCTTAGAAGTAACATTGGAAACAGACAACAATCATCAATTCGAGATAGCTTTTTCCAAGAGGAAAAATCGCTTGAAAGAGAATGTTCTGAACTGAATATTCTATTAGAAGCTATCGATGTTGCGGAAGATTAATCCTACTTTTTGAGAAATAAAAGTAGTAAAAAACGATTAAATTCATAATTGAATTTAATCGTTTTTTTTGTTCCTATTTAAATTAATTAGTTTGTAGATTCCGAAGAACGAAACGATTAATAAGATGATACCAACTACTGTAGCAAAAATATCAACTGTTGCTGCAACTTCCGCCCAAGCATTCCCAGCAAATGCCCCAAGATAAATGAGGACAGTATTCCAAATTAATGTTCCAAAAAAGGTTAATGGAATAAAAAAACGTAATTTACATTTCGTAATTCCAGCGGGAATAGAAATTAAACTTCGAACAATGGGAACAAAACGGCCTATGAAAATAGCACGATTTTCATATTTTACAAAAAATTCAGTCGCTTTTTCAATATGGATAGGTTTTAGACCAAGCCAAGAACCATACTTACTGGCGAAAAATTGATTTAAACGTTCTGTACTTAAAAAGCGACCGATCGAATATAAGATTAAAGCCCCGATAGTCGCCCCAATAGTGGCAGAAATAATTAAACCAATTGGTGTAAGAGAACTTGAGAGCGTCATAAAACCTGCAAATGTTAAAATGATTTCAGAAGGAATTGGTGGGAAAATGTTTTCAATGGTGATCAGTAACGCAACACCTAGATAGCCATGTTGGCCGATTAAGTCAATTATGGTTTCTTGCATTTAGGCACCCCTTTTATTTAATAATTAAAGCATATCATGAGCCAAAGAAATAAAGTAATGAAAAAGGATTAGCTTAATAAAAATTAAATAATTTTCGTATTCAGAGTTAAATTTGGTACAATTGAAGAAAGAATAAGACGATTTAAGGTGGTAAAAATGAAAATTGAAGAATTACACAAGGTAGAATTAGATTTAATCCGGGAAGTCGTTGAAATTTGTCAAAAAAATAATATAAAGTATTTTATGATTGGTGGCAGTTTATTAGGTGCGGTCAGACATCAAGGGTTTATTCCATGGGATGATGATGTCGATATTGGAATGGTAAGGGATGACTACGATCGATTCTTACAAATCGCTCCCCAAGAGATTAGCCAGCCTTATTATTTTCTACAAACTGATCAAAGTGATCCAAACTATGCATTTGGATATGCAAAACTACTTGATGAATCTATTCATGTTGAAGAGAAAAGAAATATTAATGACGCTAGAAAAGGTGTTTTTGTAGATATTTTTCCTTTTGATAAAGTCCCAACAGGTGATGTCGAACGATCTATTCAACAATCAAAATATCGATATCTTAACGCGAAAATTCTTTTATTGAGCAATTATCGTTTAATGGATACTGAAATTAACGCAAAGATTAGAAAATTACAACCTGATCAAAGTCGTAAAACCAAAGAGTATAAAGAAAAAAGAGACGAACTAGTAAGAACCTATAATCAAGATGACACCATTTCAGAATATAAAAATTTAGCTTCACAATACTCATATGAAAAAGAATTACTATCAGAAAAGGAATTAGCAGCCGTGATTCAAGTTCCTTTTGAGAACCTTACGGTAACTATTTTAAGGGCATATGATGCAATTTTAAGCCGTTTATATGGTGATTATTTACAATTACCGCCTGAAAGTAAACAGATTGAAAAGCATATTGAAAAAGTGACTATTTTAGATCGAAATGATTTTACTTTTGATAATGAAATTGATTGATTTTATGACGTAAATGAGATACGTTTAAAGATGACAAATGGAGGTGCTTTCATATGGATAGAAAATCAATTATTGACGAGCGGTTGCTTAACCGGGAATTTACAATTGACAGTAAAAATATTCATGGCACGGTCGAGTTTTTTGGTATCTACTATCATTATTTTAGTGATGAAACATTAGTAAGTGGAGATGTTGTTCGAATCATTAAAACACATGTTGAAGGGTTAGACGTTAAAAAAATATAAAGGTGGTTAAATTATTATGTTGGGACTTTTAGTCGTTATTATTATTGTTATATTATTGGTCATGATTTTACCAGCAACTATCCGAATTATTAGACAACCGCATCAAGGTGTTGTTATAACTTTAGGAAAATATGAAACAACATTAGCTCCAGGCTTACATTTTATTAAACCATTTATTTCTTCAGTAATTCGTGTTAGTACGGCACAACAACCTTTAGATCTTGATAAACAAGTTGTGATTACAAAAGATAATGCTGAAATTGAAGTTAAAATTTCATTGAAGTATCACGTTACTGACATCCAAGATTTTGTGTTTAAAAATGAAGACTCTGTTCGTAGTATGATTCAAGATACACGTGCCTCTTTGCGTGGCATCATTGGTAATAAAATGTTAGATGAAGTTTTGAATGGAACGCAAGAAATTAATCGCGGTTTGTTTGGCGAAATTTCTAATGTGACAGCTGGTTATGGATTAAATGTTGATCGAATTAATATTGATACAGTAAAACCTTCAGTTGAAATTCAAGATTCAATGAATAAGTTATTGAAAGCCGCTAGAAATCGTGATGCTACTGTTGCTGAAGCAGAAGGTTACAGTAAATCAGTTGCACTAAAAAATAAAGCTGATAATGATGCATGGGTTAATTCAGCCCAAGCAAAGGCTGAAGCAGTTAAAAAGACGGCCGATGCTGAAGCATACCGAATAGATGCAGTTAATTTATCATTAAATAAAGTTGGTAATGGTTATTTTGTTAGCCAAAATATTGAGGCTTTTAAAGAATTGGCCAAGAGTGACGCAAATACAGTTGTTATGCCAAGTAATGCGATAGATAGCTTAGGTCAAATTCCAGCAATTAATGCATTATTAAAACCAGAAGCTAAATAAAACTTTCAAGAGGTTATTCCTTGGAAGTTTTTTTACTAGGAATGAGAGTGGTTAATTTGAAAATTATTATTGATGGGGATGCGTCTCCTGTGAAAAATGAAGTTATAGCTGAAGCCGAACTACGGAATATCAGTGTGTTGCTAATTACAAGTACGCCACATTTCTCAACTAAAAAGTATCCTGAAAATGTTTCGGTTAGCTATGTTGATCAAGGTCCAGATGCGGCAGATTATAGAATTGTAAAGTTAGCTGAAAAATCAGATGTTGTGATTACACAAGATTACGGACTAGCTTCTCTTTTATTACCAAAAGGTGTGATTGTGATGCATCATAAAGGATTTGAATATACAGATACCAATATCGATAGTATGTTGGATTCAAGATATTTAAGTGCAATGGCAAGGAAATCAGGTCAACGTACGAAGGGTCCAAGCGCCTTTTCAAACCAGGATAGGGCTAACTTTAAAAAAGCATTTATTTTATTATTGAATGAAAAAGGAATTAAATAAATATAAAGAAAAGAAGGGTCTTATTTGCGATCGTTAACATCGGGTAATCCAGCAAAATTAATTTTTATGTTTACTATACCATTATTGGTTGGTAATTTATTTCAACAATTATATAGTATTTCTGATACGTTGATTGTTGGACAAACTTTAGGCGTGGATGCACTAGCTGCAGTTGGTTCGACCGGGAGTATTCAATTTTTGATTATTGGATTTGCACAAGGGTTAACTGCAGGTTTATCTATTATTACGGCACAACGATTTGGGGCAAAAGATTATCGTGGTGTTAGAAAAAGCTTTGCAGTGGGACTTTTGATTAGTCTAATTGCAACGGTAATTTTAACAGCGGTTAGTTTGTTTTTTGTAAAAGATATTTTAACACTTATGAAGACACCACCAGAAATATTTGATGATGCACAAACTTTTATTAGTATCATTTTTGGTGGAATATTTGCTTCAATGGCATTTAATATTTTATCTAATATTATTAGGGCGCTAGGGGATAGTCGCACGCCATTATACTTTTTAATTTTTGCCAGCATTATTAATGTTGGTTTAGAATTATTATTTATTTTGGTATTTCATTGGGGAGTTGCTGGCGCTGGTATTGCAACTATTATTGCGCAATCATGTTCCGTTGTATTCTGTTTAATTTACATTTATCGAAAAATTCCCGTCTTACATATTGGTCGACACCATTTTAGAGAAATCACGATGAAAGATGTTAACCAACACCTTTATGTGGCTCTACCAATGGCCTTTCAAGCTTCAATAATTGCGATTGGTGCAATTATGCTACAGTCAGCTTTAAACGGTTTAGGAACGACAGCAGTTGCCAGTACCACGGCAGCGTCTAAGATTGATCAATTATCAACACAACCAATGATGTCATTTGGAATTGGGATGGCAACTTTTACTGCCCAAAATTATGGCGCAAAAAAATATGGTCGTGTTTTAGATGGTGTAAAAAAGTGTCTATTAATGTCTGGAACATTCAGTATCGTTGCAAGTCTTTTAGTTATTTTATTTGGACAACAATTAGTTACACTGTTTGTTGGAAATAATGCACCAAAAGTTGTTGCATTATCGCAGGTTTATTTTAATATTAATGGGTCATTTTACTTACTTTTGTCAGTACTGTTTGTCATTAGATACACGTTACAGGGACTGGGACAAAGCATCGTACCAACAGTTGCTGGAGTTGTAGAATTACTGATGAGATCATTTGCAGCTATCTTTTTAGCTGGTGCTTTTGGGTATGCAGGAGCTTGTTTTGCAAATCCATTAGCCTGGGGTGGGTCATGTATTGTACTGATTTATTCATATATGAAGGCTGTACAAAATTTGAGACGTTTAGATTTTGAACAAAAGGCTGAAAATAAACATGCTTAATTAGTTATGACAAAAGTACGGAAATATGCTATACTAATCAACGTTCTGCGGGCGTAGTTTAGTGGTAAAATTCCAGCTTCCCAAGCTGATGTCGCGAGTTCGATTCTCGTCGCCCGCTTAAAAATGAATAAGATAATTATATTGAAACCAAGATATTTAATCTTGGTTTTTTTTTGTAAATTTTAACTGACTAAATAGAATATAATTAGTCAAAATGATTGCAATTAAGCGTTATTTTTGCTAAGTTTAGTAACTGATATTAGTTTTTTTGTATAAAAAAACATGGAACTGGACAGAATTGAGGGGGAAAAAAGTGGATATTTTATTAAAACATGCTAAAAAGTATCGGGTAGATATTTTTTGGGCAGTCGTCATGGTGGTTATCATGGCAATTTCAACATTGTGGCAACCTAAATTGTTACAAAAAGTAATTGATGCTATTTTAAAGGACCAGGGTGATAAAATCACGACACTTGGTTTGTACTTGATTGGAGTTGCTGTTATTGGATTGTTGGCAGGTGTTGTGAATACAATTCTATCAGCAAAAGTAGCACAATCAATGAGTGCAGATATTCGTGAAACTGCTTTTAGAAAGATTCAAACATTTTCTTTCAGTAATATTGAACGATTCCAAGCAGGGAATATTGTGGTTCGTTTAACCAATGATATTACCCAAATTCAAACGTTAATTATGACAATTTTACAGACATTAATTCGAGTGCCCATTTTATTTATCGGTGCATTCATTTTAGCTATGAATACAATTGCGGATTTATGGTGGATTATTGTTATTTTAATTGTCTGCGTGTTAGGTATTTCAATGTTAACTTTCGGTCGCATGGGACGCCATTTTGGGTTAATGCAAGGCTTAATTGATCGAGTAAATGAGTTAGCCAAAGAAAACTTGATGGGTGTGCGTGTTGTTAAGTCATTTAATCAAGAAAAAAATGAAGAAAAACGTTTCGATAAGGTTTCAGATGATTTAAATGCACAAAATATCTATGTTGGAACTCTATTTGCTGTTTTAATTCCAGCATTTACATTAATTGGAAATATGGCTGTCGTTGCCGCAATTTATTTTGTAGGTGATTTAGCTAAAGCAGATCCAAGTACAGTTACAGCTATTACTTCGTTTGTTAATTATTTAATGCAAATCATGTTTGCCATTATTATTGGTGGAATGATGATGACGTTTAGTGCTCGTGCAATGGTTTCAATTAAACGACTACGCGAAATTTTAGATGAAGAACCAGATATTTATTACCAAGATGTTCCAGAGGAAGATTTATCGGGATCTGTTAGTTTTGAAGATGTCTCATTCTCATATGAAGGCGATGATAAACCAACACTTAAACATGTTAGTTTTGATGTTAAACCTGGAGAAATGATAGGAATTGTTGGTGCAACTGGTTCAGGTAAATCAACTTTAGCCCAAATGATTCCACGATTATTTGATCCCCAAGAAGGAATGATCAAAGTTGGTGGTGAGAATTTAAAGGATGTTAATGAAAAATCGCTTCGTAAAACAGTAGCATTTGTTTTACAAAAGGCTATCCTATTTTCTGGCACAATCGCAGACAACTTACGTCAAGGTAAAGAAGATGCCAACGAGAAAGATATGGATATGGCCAGTCAAATCGCTCAGGCATCAGAATTTATTAATCGATTACCAGAACGTTATGATGCAGAGGTTGAAGAACGTTCAGCTAACTTCTCAGGTGGTCAAAAACAACGTTTATCAATTACGCGTGGTGTTATTGGTAAACCTAAAATCTTAATTTTAGATGATTCAACATCAGCACTTGATGCTCAATCAGAAAAATTAGTCCAAAAAGCATTAAATAATGAATTGAAAGAGACAACAACATTTGTTATTGCCGAAAAAATCTCATCTGTGATTAATGCGGATCGTATTTTTGTTATGGATGACGGTAAATTAGTTGGCGAGGGGACACATAAAGATCTCGTTGAAAATAGTCAAATTTATCAAGAAATTTATAACACTCAAAAAGGAAAGGAGACTGTCTAATGAAAGATATGAATAGATCGATGGCATTCTTCTTCCACTACTTGAAAAGCTATAAATTAGGTTTTACAGTTATGACTGTTGCAATTATTGCATCGACATACTTCCAGGTAAAAGCACCTGTGTATATGGGAAAAGCAATTACGGCATTGGCAGACTACGTAATTGGTTTAACAAAAGGAGTGAGTGATAAAGGAAATTTTGTTAGCTCATTGTGGATGTTATTCTTATTTTATATTTTTTCAATTGTAGCAATGTTTTTCTCAAATATTATTGTCACGTTCATTACAGGAAACTCGACAAATAGAATGCGAAAAGGGCTATTTGGAAAATTACAAAAAATGACAATTCGATTCTTTGATTCACATAAAGATGGGGATATTTTAAGTCGTTTTACAAGTGATTTGGATAATATTTCGAACGCAATGAATCAAGCCTTAGGACAAATTATGAGTAATATTGCTCTAATGATTGGGATTATCATTATGATGTTTCAACAGAATGTTCAGCTTGCCTGGGTTACGATTGCTTCAACGCCTATCGCGTTACTTCTTGCGGTCATTTTAATTTCTAAAACACGTAAGTATGTTGATATACAACAAAAAGAAGTTGGAAAATTAAATGGCTATATTAATGAAAAAATTAGTGGTCAAAAAATTGTAATTACTAACGGGCTTCAAAAAGAAGCTATTGATGGTTTCTTGCCATATAACGAAAATGTTCGTAAAGCAACGTTTAAAGGACAAGTCTATTCAGGGATGCTTTTCCCAGTTATGAATGGCCTCTCGTTGGTTAATACAGCCATTGTTATCTTCTTTGGTAGCTGGTTAGCACTGAACGGTGATATGGGCCGTACAACGGCTTTAGGACTAGTTGTCGTGTTTGTTCAATACTCACAACAATTTTACCAACCAATATCACAAATTTCTTCATTGTATAGTATGTTCCAACTTGCTATTACAGGTGCTAGTCGACTGAATGAAATGTTTGATGAACCAGATGAGGTCAACTCAACTGATAAGCAAAAATTAACGGGTCTAACAAATGGTGTTAAGTTAAGAAATGTTAATTTTGGTTATAATGCTAATAAAGAAATTTTACATGATGTATCAATTAATGTTGATAAAGGTGAAATGGTAGCTTTAGTCGGACCAACTGGTTCAGGTAAAACAACAATTATGAATTTATTGAATCGATTCTATGATGTTACAGGTGGTTCAGTTGAATTTGATGGCGTAAATGTTAAGGATCTTGAACTTCAAAGTCTTCGTGATCATGTTGGGATAGTTCTTCAAGAAAGTGTATTATTCTCAGGAACAATTCGTGATAATATTGTCTTTGGTAAACCTGAAGCATCAGATGAAGATATGATTTCTGCCGCTAAGCAAGCTAATATTCATGATTTTATTATGAGTCAAGAAAATGGCTATGACACGACAGTATCGGATGAAAACTCTGTGTTTTCAACTGGCCAAAAACAATTAATTAGTATCGCAAGAACAATTTTAACTAATCCTACGTTATTAATTTTGGATGAAGCGACTTCTAATGTTGATACAGTGACAGAAGCTAAAATTCAAAAAGCAATGGATACAGTTATTCAAGGGCGTACTAGTTTTGTAATCGCACATCGCTTGAAAACAATATTAGATGCTGATAAAATTGTTGTTCTGAAGGACGGTAAGGTTATTGAACAAGGTAACCATCAAGAATTATTGGATCAAAAAGGATTCTATTCTGAACTTTATAATAATCAATTTGTATTTGAATAAAACAGTGAAAAAATCTTTCAAGAATACTTTATATAAAGTATTCTTGAAAGATTTTTTATTTTAAATTAAGATATAAAGTAACAAAAAAAACAAAAAATAAATATATTTAATTGTAATTTTATATCATTCAAGGTATGATGTAACCAGTTAATGATAACGCTTTCTTTTATGAATGGAGGAGATATTATGTTGGGTTTTTCAATTTATTTAGGTGATAAGATTGACGATGATACAAAAAAATATATTGAAGTAATGCGTAAATCAGGATTTAAGGGTATTTTTACTTCATTACATATTCCTGAAGAAGATAGAAAAAAAACTATTGATGAATTAAAAACTTTGGGGAATTTATGTCTTGAAAATAACTTGAAATTAATGGTTGATATTTCAGAAAAAAGTTTAAAATTATTGGAATTTGATTTGAAAACTGCTGGAATTACTGGTTTAAGAATTGATTATGGGATTAGTATGGAAAAAATAGCTGAATTATCAAATAATATAGATATTGGATTAAATGCTAGTACGATTTCAGAGCTGGATATTAAGCAACTAGTTGATAATCATGCAAATTTTAAGAATATTGAAGCATGGCATAATTATTATCCTCGACCAGATACGGGATTAGATGACGAATGGTTAAAAAATAAGAATCATTGGTTAAAAAAATCAGGATTTACTACGATGGCGTTTGTGGCAGGAGATAAAATATTTAGAGGGCCAATTGGAAAGGGATTACCAACATTAGAAAAACATCGAAATTACAATGTATTGGCTGCAATGATAGATTTAATTGAGAATAATTATACTGATGACGTTTATATCGGTGATCCGCGAGTTTCACAAAGAACAATTAGTAAGATAGTTAACTATTTTACTAATCAAAGTATAGAAATAGATATTGAAAGTAGTTCGCATGAACTTGATAATATAGCATGGCATAATCGTGCTGACGTGGCTAGGGATGTTGTAAGGTTAGAAGAAAGTCGGATAAGAAATCAATTCACTATTGAACCAATAAATAATGAAGATGCTCGAACGAGAGGTACTATAACGCAAGATAATATGTTATATGGGAGATATACTGGAGAAATACAGATAGTGAAAAATAATTTACCAATTGATAAAAAAGTAAACCAAATTGGTACAGTTAAAAGGACAGACTTGGATTTAATTGACTATATAGGAGCAAAACAAAAAATAATATTTAATAATACAATTATAAAAGAGGGATAAAATATGGATATTACAAAATTAGTAACGGAAACTAGAAATGAACAAACTATGAATTTAGATGAGTTAAAATGTTCTGAAGTTGCAAGAATAATGAATGAAGCCGATATGACAGTTCCTAAAAGCGTAGAAAAAGAGTTATCGCAAATTAATGAAGCAGTTAGTAAAATTATTGAATCATTTAATAGTGGAGGCCGTTTAATTTATATGGGTGCAGGAACTAGTGGTAGATTAGGTGTCTTAGATGCTGCTGAATGTGTACCAACATTTGGAACAAATCCTAGCATGGTGCAAGGATTGATTGCTGGTGGTATGAAAGCAATGACTGTGGCAGTTGAAGGTGCCGAAGATTCAAACGAATTGGGTAAGTTGGATTTGGAAAATATTTGTTTAACAAAATTAGATACAGTAGTTGGAATTGCAGCAAGTGGTAGAACACCATATGTTATTGGGGGTCTTGACTACGCTAAACATCTTGGTGCGAACACAATAAGTCTGGCTTGCAATAAGGAATCAATTATTGGACGGCATGCTGATACGGCTATTGAGATTGAAGTGGGACCAGAGATATTGACTGGGTCTACTCGTTTAAAATCAGGAACGGCACAAAAATTAGTATTAAATATGTTGTCGACAATTTCGATGATTGGAATTGGAAAAATATATAAAAATTTAATGGTCGATGTTAGACCAACGAATGAAAAATTAGTTGAAAGATCAAAGCATATTATTATGGATGCAACTGGAGTAAGTTATGAACAAGCAAAATTAACATTTGAATTAGCTGAACATGATGTCAAACTTGCAATAGTTATGATTCTAACGGATAACGATTTGAATCAAGCTAAAGAAAAATTAAAGAAGGCTCATGGTTTTGTTAGGGAAGCAATCAAATAAAATATTTGGAGGGGTTAAATTATGGCAGACAAAAAAATCGAAAAAATTGCAAATGAAATTTATGATAATGTAGGGGGGCCAGACAATGTTGAAAAATTAATTCATTGTATGACTCGAGTTAGGATGACAATTAGGGATGAAGATAAAGTAGATATTGAAAAATTGAAAAATATCGATGGTGTCATGGGTGTTGTTGAAGATGATACTTTGCAAGTGGTAGTTGGACCTGGTACAGTCAACAAAGTTGCAGATGAAATGGTAAGACAAGTAGGGGTTAAATTAGGCGAACCTTTCCCTTTGAAGAACGTAGTACAATCAACTCAAATGACTGATAAAGAATTGGTTGAGAGCAAAGCTGCTAAAGTAAAAGCAGAACATAAAGCTAAACAAAAGCAAACGCCAATAAAAAAGGTGCTTAAAGCAATTTCAAATATCTTTGTTCCACTAATTCCTGTATTTGTTGGAGCAGGATTGATTGGTGGATTGGCTGCTGTCCTTGGAAATATGATGGTTGCAGGGGATTTAAGTTCGAGCTGGACAGATTTTATTGCAGTTTTAAATGTTATTAAAAATGGTGTTTTCAGTTATTTAGTTATCTATGTAGGGATAAATAGTGCCAGTGAATTTGGTGCCACTCCAGGACTTGGTGGTGTTATCGGCGCTGTCACTTTGCTGAGTGGGGTAACCCCTGAAGCACCTCTCCATAATATCTTTAACGGTCAGGCACTAAGTGCTGGACAGGGTGGAATTATTGGTGTTATTTTTGCAGTGTGGGTATTAGCTATTTTAGAAAAAAGATTGCATAAATGGATTCCGGATTCTTTAGATATTATTATAACACCGACAATATCATTATTTGTTATTGGAATGATGACAATTTTCTTAGTAATGCCAGTTGCTGGGGTTGTTTCGAATTCTTTAGTTACATCAATTAACTGGGTCTTAGAAGTTGGTGGTGCATTTTCTGGTTTTGTTTTAGGGACTTTTTTCTTACCAATGGTAATGTTAGGATTACATCAAATTTTAACACCTATTCATCTTGAAATGATTGCTAAGTCTGGATCAACATTATTATTGCCAATTTTAGCAATGGCAGGAGCTGGACAAGTAGGGGCAGCAATTGCATTATGGGTTCGTTGTCGTAAAAATAAAAAATTAACAAATTTAATTAAAGGCGCTCTACCAGTCGGATTTCTAGGAATTGGGGAACCATTAATTTATGGGGTTATACTACCTTTAGGACGACCAATGATTACTGCTTGTCTTGGTGGCGGAATCGGTGGAGCGGTGATTGGTGGGATTGGTCATATTGGATCTATTGCAATAGGACCTTCTGGGGTAGCATTGATACCTTTAATAAGTAATGGACACTGGATTGGGTATATTCTTGGATTGCTTGCGGCATATGCGGGCGGATTTATTTTAACATTCTTTTTTGGTATTCCAAAAGATGCTATGATTGAGACAGAAGCATAAGACATACCATAAAAAGAGGTAAGAAGTATGGGTAATTATTTGTACACAATACAAGCAAATATGGATAAATACACAAAGGTAGAGCGAAAAATAGCACGGTTTATTTTAGAGCACCCTCAGAAAGTAATAAGAATGAGTACACAGAGTATGGCAGAGGTGGTAGGTGTCAGCACTGCAGCAATAACGCGATTTGGAAAAAGTATTAGTGATACTGGTTTTCCAGGATTAAAATTAGAATTATCAGCAGAAATCCAAGATGATAAATCAATGCTCGAGGAAATTAATCCTAAAGATGATTTAGTGACGACACAACAAAAATTAACCATGCGGATACAACATACGATTGAGGAATCAAATAAAACATTAGATGAGGAAGTCGTTAATGCTGCGAAGGTTATTGCAGAGTCAAAAATAATCTATGCGTATGGAATTGGAGCATCAGAAATTGTAGCTAAAGATTTCCAACAAAAATTTATTCGAGTTGGTAAGTCTGTTATAGAAACACTTGATACACATCTAATTGCCGTTGGATTATCGCAACTAAAAGAAGGAACAACTTTATTCTTGATATCAAATTCAGGGGAAAATACGGATGCAATTAAGTTAGCAAATCTTGCAAATCGACAAAAAATAAAAGTTATCGTTTTAACACATAATAAAAAAAGTACATTGGCCAAATTAGCTAATATTATTTTAGAACATGACGATAGTGAAGAAAATAAAAAATTCAGAAGTGCAGCGACTACTTCTTTAATTGCTCAATTATATGCAGTCGATCTTGTGTATTATTCTTTTGTATCAATTCATTTTGATGATAATGTTACAAGATTGACAGATTCAAGGGATGTCGTAAAGAAATATTTCACCAAAAGCAAACCTAAATTCTAAAAACACTATCTTTTATAATATTAATTTGTTACAATCAAACTATAAATTCGATGATAAAAGCTAGTAAACTAATTAATTTTAAAGCAAGTCTAGGTTGATGGAAGCTAGATAAAAGCGTTAGTTGAATCGTACTTTTTAGAAATAACTGAATATTTTGAGTGGATATTAATCAATTAGAGTGGTACCGCGGGAATTCTCGTCTCTTACATAATTATTTGTAAGGGGCTTTTTTTATACAATTTTAGGAGGAATGGATAATGAATTATAAACAACAAGTTGCACAAGCATTGGTTGCTATCGTTGATGGAAACCTTACTGAAGAAGAAATTATTGCCAAAATTGAAATACCAAAAAGTTCTGATATGGGGGATTATGCATTTCCAGCTTTTGCATTAGCTAAAGCATTTAGAAAAGCACCTCAGATGATTGCTAAAGACTTAGTAGAGAAAATTGATCAAAGTCAATTTGAGTCAGTTGCTGCAGTTGGGCCATATGTTAACTTTTTCTTGAATAAGGCTGCATTTAGTCAAGATATTATTGAACAAGTGCTTTCAAATGGCAGTGAGTATGGCGCATCTGATATTGGTCATGATGGTAACGTACCAATTGATATGTCATCACCCAATATTGCTAAACCTATTTCAATGGGACATTTACGTTCAACTGTGATTGGTAATTCAATTGCAAACATCTTGGCTAAAATTAATTATAATCCAATTAAAATTAATCATTTAGGCGATTGGGGAACTCAATTTGGTAAGTTAATTACTGCTTATAAATTATGGGGTAGTGAAGCAGAAGTTAAAGCTGATCCTATCAATAAATTACTTGAATACTACGTTCGTTTCCATAAAGAAGCAGAAGAAAATCCAGAGTTAGATGTTGCAGCTCGTGCATGGTTTAAAAAGCTCGAGGATGGCGATGAAGAAGCAATCGAACTTTGGACTTGGTTCCGTGCAGAATCATTATCAGCTTTCAATAAAATTTATGATATGCTGGGTGTCCAATTTGATTCATTTAAAGGGGAAGCCTTTTATAATGATAAAATGGGCGAAGTTGTGACAATGTTAAAAGATAAAAATTTGTTAAAAGAAAGCCAAGGCGCAGAAATTGTTGATCTTGAAAAATACGATTTAAACCCTGCCTTGATTCAAAAAACAGATGGGGCAACTTTATATATTACTCGTGATTTAGCTGCTGCTATTTACCGTAAACGGACGTATAATTTTGTACAGTCATTGTATGTTGTCGGAAATGAACAAGCTAACCATTTTAGACAATTAAAGGCTGTGTTAAAGGAAATGGGTAATGATTGGTCAGATGATATGCACCACATTCCATTTGGCTTAATCACACAAGGTGGTAAGAAATTATCGACTCGTTCAGGACGTGTTATTTTACTTGAAGAAGTTTTAGATGATGCTACAAGCCTTGCTAAAAAACAAATTCAAGATAAAAATCCTGACCTACCAAATGCTGAACAAGTTGCTAAAGATGTTGGTGTTGGGGCTGTTATTTTCCATGATTTAAAGAATGAACGTATGAATAATTTTGATTTTGTTTTAGAAGAAGTTGTTCGTTTTGAAGGTGAAACAGGTCCCTATGTCCAATATTCAAATGCTAGAGCACAAAGTATTATTCGTAAAGCGGGTGATGTTTCAATTAGTGAAAGTAACAATGAACTTTCTGATCCTGCTGCATGGGATACAATTAAGTTACTTGGTGACTTCCCTAAAATAATTAAACGTGCAGCTAAAGAATATGAACCATCAGTAATTGCTAAATACGCTATTCATTTATCAAGAGCATTTAATAAATACTATGCAAATTCAAAGATATTAGTTGAAGATGATCAAAAATTAGCTCGTTTAGCACTCGTTCAAAGTGTGAGCGTCGTTTTAACAGAATCATTAAGATTATTAGGCGTAAATGCACCAAAAGAAATGTAATTAATAAAAAAGTTGACTTAATTGTTAACTTTTTTATTTTATCTAAATATTGTTAGATGTACTTTTTAACGATGATTGTGCGTTTGAACACAAAATGGATGTGCGAATACGACCAGTTTATTTTTATCATTTTGGTACTGTTAGATTAATGATTTAGAGCTATCAGTGAATCAAAAAAATAAACCAGGGTCTCCAAAATCCGAAAAAATAAATCGACATTCTATATTTAATCTGATAGTGTTGATAGTTATATATCATAAATATAGGTATTAAGGGAGTAAAGGGATGATTACAGAAAAAGAAAGACAAAGGTATCGATCAGAATTTTCTGACCATGAGTTGTTTGGTTGTTTAAGTGAGGATGAACAAGGAGCTTGTTTTGAACAAATTACATTTAAAAGATTTCTAAAAGGAAATACTATTTTTGATATGAATGATAAACGTGATTTTATTTATGTTGTCTTGGATGGATTAGTTAAAATTGAACGTGGTGATCGAGCTGGTATTTTTCAAAATTATATGTATGTTACATCGAAACAAATATTTCCAATTGGTGGAATGTTACAGAGTGAATATTATACTGTTTCAAGTCGTGCTGCTACACTAGCGACGGTCGCTAAGATTCCTGTTGAACTTATTGAGAATTTAATCAAAACACATTATGAAGTTTCTGCGTACTTATTTGGGCAAATTGATAATATTTTAAATTGTTCAGAAGTGTTAAGGTTAAGAACCGTATGTAGTAATACAACAACCCGGATAACACAAGTGTTACAGTATTTAAGTGAGAATCTAGCCGATAAACATGGTGAGAATAGTCTGCGAATCCCATATGTGATTACACATGAAGATATTGCGACGATTAGTGGAACGCGGCGTGAAACCGTTGGACGAGTTATTCAGAAATTAGTGTTAGATGGTTATATTATTAGAGATTCAGGTATGCTTATATTTGAATCAAAATTCAATAAAATGAATAAAATCGTCCTAAATTAAGCGTATTATTTCAGTATTCATATTTCTTTTGCTATACTAAGAATAAATACTCATTCAAAGAGGGATTCTTATGAAGAAAGAGATACGTCAAGCTAAAATTGAACAGTTAATTAATAAAAAAGTAATTGCAACGCAGGATGATTTGATTTCAGAATTGGAACATGTGAATATTAAGGCGACTCAAGCGACTATTTCTAGAGATATTCGTGAAATGAAAATTGTTAAAGCTCAAGATGAACAAGGTGATTTGAGATACGCAATTTTTAAGTCAGGTAATTTAAGTGAAGAAGTTCATTTATTTGAAATTATTTTTGAAGTCGTTACTAATATTACTAAAATCCAATTTATGAATGTTGTTAAAACGATTCCAAGTAACGGTAATTTACTGGCAGCAATTATCGATGATTTTGGCTTCCCGGATATTGTTGGAACTGTTGCGGGACATGATACAATTATGATTATTAGTTCAGATGAGCAGGCCGCACAACGTGTCTATGATATTTTTACTGAACACGCAAATCCAGATAATTTAATTTAAAATACTGTGAGACTAAGGAGTAGATAACATCTACATTTCTTAGTCTTTTTTTAAATATTTAAAAATATCATAATAAAAAGGCTAATTTACTTTTTATAATATTGCTATGGTAAAATAATAAATGATATTAAGATTAAATATGGGGACAACTAATGAAAAATGAAAATAAAAGAACTAAAAATGAAAATTGGTTTGTAATACATCTAATTCAATTTAAAAATTGGTTTCGACAGGGATGGAAATTTGTGCATGGTTGGAAATGGTTGACTATTTTTATTTTAGCAATTATTTTAGGTTCGAGTGCGTATTTAACTTATGTAGCCAAAACAACAAATGTTAGTGGGTTAAAAGCTGCTTTACAACAATCAACTGAGGTTTTTGATAAAGATGGCGATAAAGCAGGATCGTTATACTCTCAAAAGGGTACTTACGTTTCATTAAATAAGATTTCACCCAATATTCAAAATGCTGTACTGTCATCAGAAGATCGTAATTTTTATCATGAATATGGATTTTCAATCAAAGGGATGGCACGTTCTGTGGTTTCATTGGTTAAAAATCGATTAACTGGAAGTAGTGCAATTAGTGGTGGCGGAAGTACTATAACGCAACAACTTGTTAAAAATGCATTCTTGTCACAGGAGCAAACTTATAGTCGTAAGGCTAAAGAAATATTTATTTCAATTGAAACGGAAAAAGTATATTCAAAAAAAGACATTCTAACGATGTACTTAAATAATGCATATTTTGGTAATGGCGTTTGGGGTGTTCAAGATGCCTCTAAAAAATATTTTGGAAAAAGTGCTTCAGATTTAACTGTTAGTGAGGCTGCAGTTATTGCGGGTATGTTAACATCGCCAGGGGCATATAATCCGATAGATCATCCTGTTGCAGCTAAACAAAGGCGTAATGTTGTTCTGAATGTTATGTATGAAAATAAAAAAATCTCTAGTGCAGAATTATCAAGTGCTAAGCAGACGGGTATTACATTAAATGATACGTACGATTATCAATCAGGTTATAAATATCCTTATTATTTTGATGCCGTTATTAGTGAAGCAATTAAAAATTATGGGTTAACTGAATCAGATATTATGAATCGTGGTTATAAAATTTATACGGCGATGGATCAGACCCATCAAGAAGCTATGCAAACATCATTTGATAACTCTACCTTGTTCCCTTTGGATGCTGATGATGGGACAAAAGCTCAGGGTGGATCAATTGCTATTAATTCAACGAATGGTGGTGTGACAGCAGTTGTTGGTGGACGAGGTAAACACGTTTTTAGGGGATATAATCGAGCGACTCAGATTAACCGCCAACCGGGGTCAACACTAAAACCAATTGCCGTATATATGCCTGCTTTAGAAGATGGCTATTTTTATGATTCTGAATTAAAAGATAAAAAACAATCATATGGATCAAATAATTATTCACCAAATAATTACGACAATCAATATGCAGGTAAAATACCAATGTATAAGGCATTGGCACTTAGTAAAAATGCGCCAGCTGTGTGGTTGTTAAATAAAATTGGTGTTGATAAAGGATACGATGCTGTTAAAAAATTTGGTATACCGGTTAAAAGTTCGGACAAAAACTTAGATTTAGCTTTGGGTGGTTTAACTACTGGTGTCTCACCCTACGAAATGGCTAGTGCATATACTGCGTTTGCTAATGGTGGTATTCAAAAAAAGGCTCATTTTATTACTAAAATTGTTGATGCTTCTGGTAAAACGATTGTTAATAATTCAGACAATAGTGAAACTAAAGTTATGAGTAGTAAGGTAGCTAAATCGATGACAAGTATGATGATGGGTGTCTTTGAAACTGGAGGAACTGGCGAACTTGCTGTCCCAGCTGGATATACAGTTGCTGGTAAAACGGGAAGTACAGAGGCTAAAAAAGGTTCTACAGATGGGACGAAAGATCAGTGGGTTATTGGATATACACCAGACATTACTGTCGCAACATGGGTTGGTTTTGATCAAACTGATGATACTCATTACCTAAGAAATTCAAGTGGGGATATCGTTGATTCCTTATTTAAAAGCGAAATGTCAGGTATATTACCTAATACTGCTCAGACAAGCTTCTCAACGAAATCTGCTACTACTTTAGCAAATAATACCGGTTCAAATGATAGTGGAGATGGTATTTTAGAATCAGTAGAAAAGCAAACAGATGAAATAAAAAATAAATTATCTGATTCTGCTAAAAAAGCCCAAAAATGGCTCAGTGATAGTATTAATGGGATGTTTGGAAATTAGAACAAATCAATGCAAATTATGGATAAAAATGATACACTAATTAAGTTAATATAAATTATTATTGGAGGAATCAGAAATGGTTGTTAATATTTATGATACAGCGAACCAAATGAGTCAAGATCTTAGTCAAACGGAAGAATATAAGGCTTTGAAATCAGCTTATACAAAAATGCAAGAAGATGAAATTGCATATAAATTATTTAAAGAATTTCAAACAATTCAAATGTCTTTGCAACAAAAACAAATGAATGGTGAAGAAATGACAGACGAAGAACTTGAAAATGCTCATAATCTTTCAGAAAAAATCGGTGATTTTGATACAATCAAAGATTTAATGGTTAAAGAACAAGTTTTAAGTGAAATTATGAATGAAGTTAATTCAATTATCACAAAACCAATACAAGATTTATATCATAATTAATTCGAATAAAAATCCTGGAAGCAAAGCAATTATGTTTTGTACCAGGTTTTTTTTTATAAAGGAGTGGGAAGATGAAATTTATTCATGCAGCTGATTTACATTTAGATAGTCCTTTTGGAGGATTAAAAAATGTACCAAGTCAGTTAATGGATTCGATTTATCAGTCAACATTTAAAGCTTTGAGTAATCTCGTAGATACGGCTATTGAAGAATCAGTAGACTTTGTTTGTTTAGTTGGGGATTTATATGATTCATCTGAGATGAGTATTATGGCACAAACAACGTTAATTAGTCAGTGTGAACGACTGCAAAAGGCCGGAATAAATGTTTATTTGAGTTTTGGTAACCATGATTTTTCTGATAATGCTCAAGATCATTTAACTTTTCCATCAAATGTAACTTTATTTACAAGTGAAGTTGAAACAGTGACGCACATTTTAAAAAATGGCGATGAAGTTCGATTAACTGGGTTTAGTTATGCACATAGATGGGAACCATCAAAAATCGTTGATTATCCTGTTCGTGGTGATGAGAAATGGCATATTGGGCTTATCCATGGGGCAAATGAGGGTATAAATTCAATATCAGATGAAAGTTA
The DNA here is from genome assembly GCF_056782015.1 of Dellaglioa sp. CoH-57-MRSF-17. The sequence continues at coordinate 43,760 of NZ_JBXAXY010000002.1, forward strand.
TGCACCATTTACTGTTAAAGAATTATTACAGAAAAATTATGATTATTGGGGATTGGGTCATATTCATGTAAGACAGATTTTGAATGAACAACCCCCAGTTATCTATCCTGGAAATACACAAGGTCGGCACCGTAAAGAATCAGGCGATAAAGGGTTTTATCTAGTGAATAGTGATGGAAATAAGTTGGTTCCCAAATTTATAACGTCATCTACAATTGATTGGGAAACAGTTAATATTTCAATGGCAAAAATTGATTCACTATCAGATGCTATTGATAAGATTGACGCTGAATGCCAACTTTTTTCTAAAGATAAATCATATTTAATAGTGATACAAATCACAGATTTAGATAATTTTAGTGATAGCCTAGTAAATCGCATTCAAAATGGTGATTTATTAACTGCTTGGATTCAAAAACATATGCCAGATAATTACTATTGGATTGTTAAAATTAAAACGGTGATTAATAAAAAGGTAGCTTTTGAATCAATTGATCAACAATACTGGGAAGAAAGCGCAAAACGTGTTTTTACTGATGATGGAATGACTGAACTCGCTGATAAATTATTACAAATTCCGGAACTTAATACGTACTTATTAGAAACGGGACATTTAGTAGAATTACAAGAAAATTCAAAAACATTGCTTCATGAAAATCAAGCGATAGAGGGTCATATAGATGAAAATAACTAAAGTTAAAATTTACGGATTTGGGAAGTGGCATGATAAAACGTTTGATTTTAATCAAACGAATCAGGTTATTTTTGGTCTGAATGAAGCAGGTAAATCGACGTTAACAGCATTCGTATTGAGTATGTTATTTGGATTTGCAAATGCGAAAAAGAAGTACCAACAATATCTGCCTAAAGACTCATCCACATATGGTGGAGAGTTGGAATTATTAATTGGTAACGATGCTTATCGACTAACTCGTACACAAGGTAAATCTGGTGGCAAGGTATCTATTGTTAAAAGTGATGATGGGATGAAAGTAGCTAGTAGTAAGCTGCATGAATGGCTAAATCCAGTCGATGAAAATTTATACAATCAAGTATTTTCATTTAATCAGCAGGCGTTAAACCAAGTATTTAATTTAACGAATGAAGATTTAAATGAGTATCTAACGACGATGGGAGCAGTTGGTAGTCAAGAATGGTTAGAATTAACTAAAAAAATTCAAAAAGATGCCGATCACGTCTATAAGCCAGCAGGTCGTGTAACTGAGTTAAATAAGGAAATTGCGTTATACAATGATTTAGTTAATAAAATAAATATTGCCAAACAGAAATTTCCGGAATATGTTGAGACACAAAAAAAGTTAGATCAAAATAGGGAACAAATTAAAGGGCTACAAACAACACAATATAATCTAACCAAAGATTACCAACGCTACGAACAATTAAAGCAAAATTGGTCAATATATGAACAATCTAATGAGTTGACGGATAAGCTAAAACAAACTGATGAAGATGCTATGATTTCTGTTGATAATTATCAAAAAATACAAAATTTACTAGAGAAACAAAAGATAAATAATGAAAGGTTAAAATCGATTAATCAGAGTGTAGTTGATGAAAAAGAAAATTTAGCAGCATTAAATTTAATAAATTTTTATGAAAACAATAAAGTTGATTTTGATATATTATTTGAACAATTAGCTGATAATCAACAATATTTAGATAAAGTTGTATTAGAACAGACGAGTTTAAACCAACTATTAACAGAACAAGAACGGTTAATGATGCAATATCAAAATATCAACGGAAAAGTTCCAATAGCGTTTGATCCTGATGATTTTAAAAATATTGTCACATTAATTAAATCTGAAGAGAGCAATAAACGAATACTTCAAGAAATTGAACAAAAGCAATTGACGAAAAAACAAGATATTTTAGATTTAAATCAATCAATTGATCAAAAAAATCAAGTACAAAAAAGTAAATGGTCTACACAACAAAGTATCTTAGTAGGGGTAAGTGTTATACTATTTGTACTAAGTATGATCTTACCAATGCCGTTTAAAATAATGGGATTGATACTAGATATTATGATAGTTGTATATACCATAATTGTATTTAAGCAGTCTAATTCTAAGGATAAATCAAGTAGTGATGCTCTGATGCAAATACAAAATAAAAGACAAATGATTACTGCAGAAATTGATGAAAATCAATTGAAGATAGGTGAACTGGACGAACAATTGAGACAAACTGATACTGAATTAACGGATTATCAAATTCAATACGTTTTAGATGATTTTCCAAAGAATCAGTGGTTCTCAATTCAAAATGACTTAAGTCGAATACAGTCTATAACAGATCAAATTAGTCAAAAATCAGCAGAAATTAAAACGTTAACTGACAAGATAAAAAATTATTTGAATCAGACAGATTTTGCTGATAGTTTTCTAGCACTAAATAAAAGTGATATGGCAGATAGTTTAGCTAGAATTAGAGGCTTTAATGATAAATTACAACCTTTAATTGCTGAATCACAATCAATAAAAAATAAAATGGGCTATTTAAATGAACAACAAAAGCATGAAGATAATGTGACTGCTGATATTTCTAATCAAATTAATGAAATATTAACGCAATATCATTTAACGTCAATTGAGCAATTTGAAAAAAATTACGATTTACAAAAGCAATTTGTTCAAGACAAATCTAAATTGGATACAATTAATGAGCAGCTTCCTGTGGAGGTTAGAAAAAATCTTGCTAGATTTGAAACGAAAGAAAGTTTAGATGAACAATTAGATGAGCTTACAGAACAATTGAAACAATTGCAAAATAGTATAATGAACATTAATCAGGAGATTATTGATCAACAGACGTTATTACGGACTTTGAAGGCAGAAGGGAATTATACAGAACTTCGACAAGAGTTGGCTGAAAAAGTTACAATTTTAAGTGAATTAGCTGATAAATGGTTAACTCAAAAGTTAACTATTAATTGGATTAACGAGGCATTAAAAGACTCTTCTGGGGTTAGAATGCCACAAATGTTGCAATTAGCAAATCATTATTTTGAACTATTAACATTAGGCCATTTTACACAAATAAATAATATATCAGGATTATTAACCGTCGTTTCTTCTGATATGGTATCATTTGAAGTGGGAGAATTGTCACAAGGAACAGCAGAGCAGCTATATATCGCACTTAGATTTGCTTTAATCATGACAATTAATAAATCAATCGAATTACCATTAATTATTGATGATGGGTTTGTTAATTTTGATAAAAACAGAAAAAATGCCGTTTTAAAACTAATACGAGAAATAAGTAAAAAAGTTCAAATTATTTATTTAACGGCAGATGATTCAGGATTAACTGGATTTGATAACGATAAAATAATTAAGTTATAGGAGGATGGACATGGCACAAGAGAAAAAAATATTTGAATATAAAGTTGACGAAAACGTAGCATTATTTGTTTTAATTAAGAGTGCAGAAGTTAGAAATACAAAGAATAATAAGCAATTTATTGCATTTAATTTTGAAGATAGTTCAGGCCAAATTAGCGCTAAGCTTTGGGATGCAACGCCAGAGGCAATTGAACAATTTCAAACGGGTAAAGTTGCCTTTATAAAAGGAAAACGTGAAGTTTACCAAAATAATCCACAGATGAAAATCTATCATATTAGATTGACTGAAGAGGGTGAACCTAATGATCCGAGTCAATTTGTCGTTAGTGCACCAATGAAAAAAGATGAGATGGAAGAAGAATTTAATAAAGCTATTTTTGAAATTACAAACCCAAATTGGAATCGAATTGTAAGATATCTCATTGCCGAAAAACATGATGATTTTTTCAGTTATCCCGCTGCAAAGAAAAATCATCACGCATTTTCTGGTGGGTTAGCCTACCATACACTTTCAATGTTGCGATTAGCTAAATCAATTGTTGCCGAATATGGTGATGTGATTAATGCACCATTACTTTACGCAGGTGTGATTTTACATGATTTAGGAAAAACAATCGAATTATCAGGTTCTGTGGCAACAACTTATACATTAGCTGGAAATTTAATTGGGCATATTGTATTAATTGATGAAGAAATTGTTAAAGCAGCAGGTGAATTAAAAATTGATCTTCAGACAGAAGACATGATTTTATTACGTCACGTTGTTCTTGCGCATCATGGGTTACTAGAGTATGGTTCACCAGTGCAACCTCATTTAATTGAAGCAGATGTTTTACATCAAATTGATAATATTGATGCATCAATTCAAATGTTGAAAGGGTCATTGGCTCATACAGAAGAGGGCGAATTTTCTGAACGTATATTTGGTATGGATGGTCGAAATTTCTATAAACCACATGCTGACAGTAATGTAACAAATAATTAAATTGAAAAATATCTCAATGGATAAATTCCATTGAGATATTTTTTTCGAAAAAAAAACACCAGATATAATCTGATGTTTTGATGTATTTATTTTGAAGATGAAGAAGATGATGATAAGTAGCTTGAAAGAACATCTTTCAAGTCATCATCTTTGATTGATACGTTACCTTTTTTAAGAACTTTACCAACAATTTTTTGTAATTTAGTTGAGTCAGCCATAGTTTCAGTAACAATTTGTTCTTTTAAGTCAGAAATGTGATCGGCTTTTTTACCTTTACCAGCATTTTTAACACTCAAGATTACATCATAACCTGCTGTTGTTTTAACAGGTGTAGTTGTATATTTACCTTGTTTTAAATCAAATGCAGCTTTTTTAAATTCTGCTGTTAGTGTTGTATCTGTATTGTTAAATGCAGCTAAAGTACCACCAGTACTTGCAGAAGTTGTATCTGTTGATTTTGATTTAGCTAATGCAGTAAATTTGTCAGTTAACTTTTTAGCAGTCTTTTGTTCATCAAGTTGTTTGATGATTTTTTCTGCATCTGATTTTGAAGCAACTTGAATACGTTGAACTGTAATAGTTGGTTGGTATTCTTCCCATTGCTTATCTACAGCTGTAGAACTTAAATCACTGTAATGTTTAACAGCAGCTTTTAAAAGTAAGTTAGAACGTAATTCTGCTTTAAAACTAGTCTTTGTCATACTGTTTTGTGATAAGACAGATGAGAAACTTGAACCATATTTAGCTTTATAAGTATCGTATTGTTTTGTGACTTCTTTATCAGAAACATCATCACCATATTGTTTTTCCAATACTTTGTTCAAAATCATTTGTTGTAAAATTGATGTACCACTTGAAGTTTTCTTCAAACTATCGTAGTAAGCACTTTCTGTAACCTTACCACCTGAAGTAGTTGCAACTGTTGAGCTCCCACAACCCGCTAATGTAAATGTTAATAGTACGCCGGCTAAAGCAACAAGCCATTTTTTCATAACCTAACACATCCTATTTCTTAAATTTTTTGTCTTCTCAATGAAAGACTAATACGTTTAATATAACATAATTATCATATAATGAAAGTAAATGACCGAAAATTCACAAAAAAATCAAACTTTTAAAAGCCTAATTCATTGATACTTTTCTAATTTTTTATTAATTTTATTGATATTTGGCTCGATCTCATAAGTAAACTTTTCTATACGATTGCTAATGGAATCGACGATGGGTAATGTTTCTTCGATAATCGTATTCAGATGATCTGTAGCATACTGCAATTTTTTTGATGAATTAGTTACGCGATTGATATCATTTTGATAGTCAGAAAAATCTGCTTTTAACTGAACTTTTTTATCTGCAACAAAAGTAATAAGTTCATCTCTATGGTTATAGGCATAGTATGCTGACCCACCAATAATTGATAACAAACTAATTCGTTTAAGTGTTTTTGACATTATTTTTCTCCAATCTTATTCTTGATTGACATCATAATTGATTCAAGTTGCTCGGATGTGTACTTCTTGGAATTATCCTTGAATGACATTTTAAAAGTATCTTTTGTTGAGTATCTAGGAATTAAATGAAAATGTGAGTGAAAAACAGATTGGTAAGCTAGTTCACCGTTATTATTGACGATATTCATCCCTTGAATATCTGGATTGCTTACTTTAATTGCGGAAGCAATCATTGGAATTTTAGAAAAAACTTTACTAGCGAGTGCTTGGTCATATTCAAAAATATTAGCAACATGTTTTTTTGGAATAACAAGTGTATGGCCTGGGGTTGTTTGTGAGATATCAAGAAATGCTTTAATGTCTTCATCTTCGTATACGGTGAAACTAGGAATATCATTGGCAATTATTTTACAAAAAATACAGTCAGTCATATGTTTGCCTTCTTTCAAAGTTAGTTAATACTTTTATTATACATCATGAATGATAATTCACCATAATATGATATAATTAAAGGCATAAATAAATTGTAAATGGGGAATTAGAAAATGACATTAGAAGTTAAAAATTTAGTGGGTGGTTACTCTCAAATACCAGTTTTAAAAGATATTTCTTTTGAAGTTAAACCTGGAAATGTCGTTGGCTTAATTGGTTTAAATGGTGCAGGTAAATCGACTACAATCAATCATATAATTGGGTTATTAACCCCGCAAAAAGGAACTATTAAATTAAATGGCGTAACCTTAAGGGAAGATAGCCAGGCTTATAAATCACATTTAGCATATATTCCTGAAACGCCTATTCTTTATGAAGAATTAACATTAAAAGAACACATTGAACTCTCAATGATGGCTTATGGATTGAATGAAACTAAGGCATGGAAAAAAGCTAATGAATTACTTAAAATATTTAGACTTGATAACAAGTTAGAATGGTTTCCCGCTAACTTTTCAAAAGGGATGAAACAAAAAGTTATGATTGTCTGTGCTTTTTTAACAGAATCTGATTTTTATGTTATTGATGAGCCATTTCTCGGGCTAGACCCCTTAGCAATTAACGATTTATTAGAGTTAATTGTTGCTGAAAAGAAGCGTGGCGCAAGTGTCTTAATGTCAACTCACGTTTTAGCCACAGCTGAAAAGTATTGCGATTGGTTCATTTTACTGAATAAAGGTGAAATTAAAACACAAGGAACAATGGTTGAATTAAGACAAGCCTATAAGAATCCAGATGCTTCCTTAGATGAAATTTATCTTGGTTTAACTAAGGAAGAGGTAACAAAATGAAAGACTTATGGACAACACGTTTAAAAAGTCATCAGTTATTATTATTAAAATATTTACGATATGTTTTGAATGATCATTTTGTTGTTGCAATTATGTTTTTTGTTGGTGGACTTGGTTTGGCTTATTCAAATGGGCTAAAGGTGATGCCTGTTAATTTAGTTTGGTATCGGCCTGCATTAGTGATTGGATTACTGGTGATTTTACAAATCGGCCGTTTAAGTACGTTATTAAAAGAAGCGGATATTGTTTTTCTTTTACCACAGGAACATGCATTAATTAGTTATTTAAAAAAGGCAAAACGCTATTCAACAGTTATGGCCAGCTTAATGCAAGTTGGATTTATTGTGTTACTTATCCCAGTTATGATGATTGGAATGAAAATCTCAGTAATCAATATTATTTTCTTGATTTTAACGCAACTATGCTTGAAAAATAATTGGTTAGTCATTTCATTACTTGAAAAATATCAAAATAACCGGTTTAGTTGGGGAAGTATCAAATTAGTTAATATTTTATTGCCTATTTTGATTTATATCCTTGGATTATATGGTACGTTTATTCTGAGTTTTATCGTTGCTATTTTAAGTAGCTTTGTTTTAAATCAGCTAGCTGCAAAAGGATTTAAGGAAATCTTTGATTGGAAAAAAGCAATCAGTTTTGAAGAAAATAGAATGTTAGGGATTTACCGTTTCTTTAATTTATTTACTGATGTACCAATGGTTAGAGGGAATGTTAAGAGAAGAGTGTACCTTGATTTCATTTTAAATCATATTAAAAAAGATGACGCAAATGTTTATACATTTTTATATGCAAGGGGATTTATTCGCGGAACTGAATTTAGTGGCTTATTTATTAGATTAACTCTAATTGGAGCGCTAATTATTGCATTTATTTCAAATGGTTGGCTAGCACTCGCATTTTTAATCTTATTTATTTATCTGATTGGTTTTCAATTGTTACCTTTTGCAAAACATTACGATAATATTATTTTTACTAGACTATATCCAAAAGGAAAAGAGTATCAAATTAAGAATTTCAAAAAGTTTACATTAACAATTATAAGTGTAAGTGCAGTACTTTTTAATATCGCAATCTATATTGGTACAGGACAATTTTTAATGATGGGTTATGGTGTTTTGGTGAGTTTAGTGGAAATAATGCTGTTTACTAATGTTTACTTAGTTACCAGAGTTAAAAAAATCCTTGACGTATAATAGGGATGTTTGTAAGATGAAACTATAGCATCAGAGCTTAGTCGGGAAAAAGAGGTAATAATAGTATGGATTTTAATTTAGATCCCGGTTGGCAATTGTTACCAATTGGTGGAGATACAGGCACTGCATACATGGGTACACGTGCACAAGAAAAGGTGTTTTTGAAACAAAATATGTCACCTTTTTTAGCTGCGCTCTCAGTTGCTGGTATTACACCAAAATTAATTTGGACTAAGCGAATCTCAAGTGGGGATACAATAACTGCACAAGAGTGGCTAAATGGACGAAACCTTCATTCTGATGAAATGGATCAAAAAATGGTTCCTGAATTATTATCTAAAATTCATCGCTCAAAGCAATTAAAAAATATGTTGAGACAGGTTGGTGGAGAAGTTATCACACCTAGTGGCTTATTAGCTAATTATTTTGACGATTTGAGTGATGATTTAAAGCAGCACCCCTTGCTATCAAAAATGTTTCAGCAATTAAATGAACATCAACCTGAACTATCAACGGATAAGTATACAGTTTGTCATGGTGATTTGAATCATCGAAATTGGTTACAGTCTGATACTAATCAATTATATTTAGTTGATTGGGAGTCAGCAAAAATTGCTGATCCTGCTATGGATTTGAGCTTAGTTATGTCTGAATACATTCCAGATACACAATGGAGTAGTTGGCTGAGTGGTTATCATGAGTCATTGGAGAATAACGATTTATTAAACAGAATAAACTGGTACATTATAATAGCAAAATTACAACGAATAAAAAAAGCACATCAATTAAGTCGATTTCATGAAATGAATCAGGCAATAATAGAATTACAAAAATATAATATAAAAATGGATTAAAAAGTAAGTGGGGCTAAAACGATTAATACGTTCTAGCCCCACTTACTTTATCAAATGAAATGAGGATATATAAGTTGAGATTAAGAAATAAAGCATGGGCTGAACCGTTAATTGCAGAACATCCGGAACTACTTGTAACATCACCTAATCAGTTTAAGGGTAAATGGCAATCAAGATTTGAGAAAAAACAACCACTTTTTATTGAAATAGGTATGGGTAAGGGTGGATTTATTATGGGAATGGCTAGAAAATTTCCGGAATATAATTTTATCGGAATTGAATTGCAAACGACAATTGCAGCAATTACGTTGAAGAAACAAGTTGAAGCACAAATTCCAAATTTACAATTAATTTTAGGTAACGGTGATTCGGTAACTGAATTTTTTGATGATAATGAAGTTGATGGCATTTATTTGAATTTTTCAGATCCTTGGCCTAAAACAAGACAAGCCAAACGTCGACTTACTCATGGCAGTTTCTTAAAAGGCTATGAAAAAGTTATGAAAAATGATGGTCATCTTGAATTTAAGACAGATAATCGTGGCTTGTTTGAATACTCATTAGTTAGTTTAAATGAGTATGGAATGGGTTATGATCAAGTTTGGCTTGATTTACATGCAAGCGTTGAAGCTGAAGATAATGTCATGACTGAATATGAAGAAAAATTTAGTAAAAAGGGACAGCCTATCTATAAGTTAGAAGCACATTTTAATACGTCTAAAAATCTGGAATAAAAATTCCAGATTTTTTTTGTAAAAACGCCGTTACATAGTAACTAAGCTACATTCATGGATTCTTTTATGGTACTATTATATAATATAAAGTAAGAAATATTAAGCTAAGTGAGTAGACAAAATTGGGACTAATTCGTCCAATAAAATGAAAAGGGGCTCTCTAATATGAATGATAAAACGTTTAATTTAGTTAAAACAATGACTGAACTTCAGGCAACAAGTGGATTTGAAAATAACGTACGTGATGTAATGCGCGAAAAAATGACACCAAATGTTGATGAGGTTGTTCAGGATGGTTTGGGTGGGATTTTTGGTATCCGTAAAAATGCAGATATAAATGCACCTAAAATTATGACCGCTGCTCATATGGACGAAGTTGGATTCATGCTTGCCGCAATTAATGACAATGGGTTATTTTCAGTTCGCCCACTTGGTGGATGGAATCCATTTGTTGTTTCTTCACAACGATTCACACTAACAACACGATCAGGTCAAACGTACCCAATAATTTCTTCTTCAGTATCACCTCATTTATTGCGTGGTGATAATCATCAAAATGCAACACCACAAATTAATGATATTTTATTTGATGGTGGATTTGAATCTGCAAGTGAAGCAAAAGAGTTTGGTATTGCACCAGGAGATTATATTGTTCCGGATGTTGAAACAATTAAAACAGCTAATGGTAAAAATATTATTAGTAAGGCATGGGATAACCGTTACGGTTGTACTGCAGTACTGGAAACACTTGAAAAATTAAAAGACGTAACATTACCAAATACTTTATTCGCTGGTGCTAATGTTCAAGAAGAAGTTGGACTACGAGGCACGCCAGGTGCAGTAAATATGCTGAAACCTGATTTATTTTTTGCTGTCGACTGTTCAGCAGCAAATGATATTGAAACAACAAAGGGAACATTTGGACATCTTGGTGAAGGAACGTTGATCAGAATTTATGATCCAAGATTAGTAACGCTTCCTAGATTAAAAGAATTTTTATTGGATACTGCTTCGGATAACAATATTCCTTATCAGTACTTTGTTTCTCAAGGTGGTACTGATGCTGGCGCAGCTCAAACAGCAAATAATGGTATTCCAAGTTCTGTTATTGGCGTTTGTGCACGTTATATTCATACGCATCAAACAATGTTCTCAATCAGAGACTATGAAGCAGCAAAAGAATTACTTGAAAAAACAATTTTAGGATTGGACCGTTCAACTGTCGATACAATCATTAAGGGGTAGTTAGATTGGAAAAATTAAAAGTTTTAGAAAAAGATAAATTAAATGAATTATTATTGAATGGTAAATCATTGTTTTATTTTACGGCAGGTTGGTGTCCAGACTGTAACTTTATTGAACCATTAATGCCTGAAATTGAAGCAGAGTATTCCGATTTTAAATTCTATAAAGTAGATCGCGATGAACAAATTGAACTTTGCCAAGATTGGGGTATTTTTGGTATTCCGAGTTTTGTTGCATACAATAACGGTGTTGAGCTTGATCGTTATGTGAATAAAGAGCGTAAAACGAAAGAACAAATCGAATCATTTATGAACAAATTAGACTAAACCATTGGGGTGATAGTGATGTTTGAACAAGTTTATAAAAGAGTAATGGTCGGGATAGATGGAAGTGTGCAATCTGAACGTGCATTTAATCAGGCAGTTGAGAGTACTTTAAAAAACGAGGCTAGTTTAATAGTTGTACATGTTGTTGAGCGAAGTGTTGACAATACATTTTCTGAAGATGAAGATGACGTTACAACTGAAGTTAAGCGATTAAATGATACCTTAGCCGACTACAAACAAATTGCGATAGATAAGGGCGTTATTGATGTTGAAACTATTTTAGTATATGGATCTTCTAAAGTTTTATTAAGTCGTGAAATACCAGAAGAAAAACATATTGATTTAATTATGGTTGGGCAAACAGGGGCTAACGTTGTTGAAAGATTTGTGAATGGATCAACAACAGATGCAATTCTAAGAAATGCGCCATGTGACGTCTTAGTCATTAGTGATAATAAGAAGGGAACTCATAAATAAATATGTTAATAGCAAGTTATAATTTAAAGAACGTTGGCGATACATTAATGGTTGTTTTACGTGAAGAGGTAGAAAACCAAAAGTCAGAATTAAAAAATAATGTCGTTCGTATTTTCAATGAAAAATCGAATGAAACGTTGGGATTTAATTTTCTAGAAATCTCTAAAGAATCACTTGATTTAGTAGGTAACGGACAAATCTTTTTAGATGAAAAACAAGTAGAAAAATTAAATCAACTTATCGTTGCTGCTGGATTTAAGGATGTACTTGTTGTCGATGACGATCCTAAATTTGTTGTGGGATATGTAGCTGAATGTAATGAACATCCTGATTCTGATCATTTGCATATCACAAAAATTGAAGTCAATAATGGTGAGACACTAGATATCGTTTGTGGTGCACCTAATATTGAACAAGGTCAGCTTGTTGTTGTTGCTAAAGTTGGCGCAATGATGCCAACTGGGGCTATTATTTGGCCGGGTAAATTACGTGGTATTGATAGTTATGGCATGGTTTGTTCAGCTCAAGAGTTGGCTATTCCTAATGCTCCAACTGTCCATGGTATTTTAGTTTTAGATGAAAAGATGAATCATGTTGGTGATGCATTCGATTTTGAGAAGGCAGCCAAATTATTTGCATAATATAGATTTATAAAAACTAATTGCGGTTATTGCAATTAGTTTTTTACATAGTTAGGATGAAATTAATGGAGCGTTACGATGGACCTGCATTTTATAAGAAAACGTTAAAAAAAGATGTAAATAAACCACATCACAATGAGAAATTTGCGCGCAAAGAGACAAAGATAGATAGTCAAAGTGAAAAAGCACAAATTAATCGCTATTCTCGAGGTTTCAAACCAAAACAAATCCCCACATTTTTTACAAATAAAAAGCAAAATAAAAACGTAAGGTATCGGAAAATTTTAGTTCAATTAACTAAAGCAAAGGATACTTATTTACTGTTTGATGATTTTGCTGAAGAGGAAAATCAAGTATCTAATAATGATGAAAATACGTTATATTCTGTGGATAGTGTAGCTAAAAAAATAGTACCAGAAGTAGATTCAGTAATCGAAGATAATAAACAAGAAGATACTTTATTACAAAATACAAATTTAGAGCCTGATGTGTTTGATGAAAAAAATGAACAGATAAAAAAAGCAAATATAAATGTAGTTGCTAATAACAAGCACGCTTTAGCTCGAGGATTATTTGAAATATCAGTTTCTGAGAATGAGGCTCAAAATGAATTAGCCGTTTTTAAAAATAAACCTGAAGTTTTGTCACGTGAAGAACTTGCATTTGTAAGTACCAATCACCAAACTAATGAAGAAGTACAAGAAGTACAAGAAGTACAAGAAGTACAAGAAGTACAAGAAGTACAAGAAGTACAAGAAGTACAAGAAGTACAAGAAG